>JAGLZW010000018.1 GCA_023131225.1 Candidatus Bathyarchaeota archaeon
TTTTATCTTTTCTTCTTTTGCGCGCTTTTTTCAGTTTTCTTGGAAAAGCGCACACTTCTGAAATAATGGAAAACTATCAAATTAAAATGCGCGCGTCTTCAAAATAATACGCGACACAATATACCCAAAATCAAAATTTAATACGTGTTTTCTACATGCGAATCTTGGTTTTGAATAGTTAAATAGCTAACAGCTATTAATTTCCCGTCTACTCTATAAGAGTCAACATTAGATAATGGGCAAGATCATGATTAGAGTCGCAGTACTCGATAAAGATAGATGTAAATCCAAACGTTGCAATAGAGAATGTTATCGCTTTTGCCCTAAAGTGAGAAGCAAGGTTGAGGCCATAGTTTTTGAAGAAGATAAACCCAGAGTTGTCGAGGCTCTTTGTATAGGATGCGGTATTTGCGTTAAAAAGTGTCCCTTCAAAGCCCTTGCAATCGTCAATTTGCCCGATGAACTTGAAGCAGAATGCAGCCATCGTTTTGGACCAAACGCCTTCAAGCTTTTCCGCTTGCCAACTCCATCGCAAGGCGTAGTCCTCGGATTGCTAGGTCAAAACGGTATTGGGAAAAGCACTGCAATTAAAATCTTGTCTGGCGAAATTGACATAAATCTTGGTTACTACGACAGCCCCCCACCTTGGACGGAGATCATTAAGCATTATAGAGGTTCAACCCTTCAAGAATATTTCCTGAAGCTAAGCCAAAACAATCTGAAAGTCGCCCAGAAACCACAATACGTAGACAAGATTCCACGAGTAGTCACTGGCAAAGTCTATGAACTGTTGGAGAAACTTGATGAAAGAGACGAGTTGAAGAAAGTTGCCAAGCAGCTGCAGCTTGGACCAATTTGGAATCGCGCTTTGGATATCTTAAGCGGCGGCGAGCTTCAACGAGTCGCTGTGACAGCCGCCATATCCAGAGAGGCTGACGTGTACCTTTTCGACGAACCTTCAAGTTATCTGGATGTCAAACAGCGTCTGGAAGTTGCACGCGCAATACGAAGCCTGAAAGAAGAAGACAAGATGGTGATTGTTGCGGAGCATGATCTCGCCATACTCGACTATTTGTCAGATCAAGTTTGTGTCCTCTATGGAGAACCAGGTGTTTACGGCGTCATCTCTCACACTCATGGAGTGCGTGTGGGCATAAACATCTACTTGGAAGGGTTTATTTCAGATGAAAACGTTCGGTTCAGAAAGGAGTCAATAGTTTTCCACGTAAAACCTCCAACAGTAAGCTGGGGGGTTGGCGAAACTGTACTGAAATGGGAGACAATGATAAAGTCTTACAAAGGTTTCACTTTGGGAGTGGAGCCAGGAGAGGTTAAGAAAGGAGAAGTTATTGGAATCTTAGGTCCAAACGGTATTGGAAAAACAACTTTCATAAAGCTTTTAGCTGGAATTGAGAAACCCGACAAGGGAACAACATCTACATCATACGAATTAGCAGTAAGTTATAAACCACAATACATCTCTGCGGCATATGAGGGCACCGCAGAAGAACTGCTAAGAAGCATCAAAAAGGAAGACTTCGCGGCAAGCTGGTATCACAGCGAAGTTTTGCAACCTCTCAATGTGAAAGGCCTGTTAGATCGCGATGTGAGTCAACTAAGTGGGGGTGAGCTTCAACGAGTTGCCATTGCGGCATGTCTTTCCCGTGAAGCTGAACTGTACTTGCTTGACGAACCAAGCGCTTATCTAGATGTTGAGGAACGTTTGAACATGGCTCGCACCATTCGAAGAGTCATTGAAAGCAAAAACGCCACAGCATTTGTTGTAGAACACGATGTAGTTGCACAAGATTTCATCGCTGACCGATTAATGATCTTCGATGGAGAGCCAGGTGTAAAAGGCATTGCTAACCCTCCAACGACTCTCAGAAAAGGTATGAATGCGTTTCTGAAAAAAATGGAAGTCACTTTTCGACGAGACCCAACGACAAAAAGACCACGAGTAAACAAGGAAGGTTCAAGAATCGACAAGCATCAGCGTAAAGTAGGCGAGTACTATTATGTGGCGGAAAACCAAAAGTAATTTTGCAAAACTGTTTTAACGCTATCTTTTTATGCTATAAGCGGTGACAACACGATTGAAAATGCTTTGGACACCATTAATTCTTGTAAACTTGAAAACTTACATGGAGGGTACGGGAAAGAAAGCTTTAGAATTAGCTGAGAAAGCCGAGAAAGTTAGTCGCGAAACAGATGTGTGCATCGGGCTTGCCCCTCAATACTCAGATATAGCTAAGCTTGCCAAAACAGTTTCTCTACCAATTTTTGCTCAACACATTGATTCTGTAGGGCCGGGTGGCTTCACCGGTCACGTTTTACCCGAAGCTGTGAAAGAAGCTGGAGCAATAGGAACGCTTGTCAACCACTCGGAGCGACGTTTAAAATTAGCTGAAATCGACGCTGTGATCAGAAGAGCTAAGGAGCTCAATTTGGTACAAGTGGTCTGCACCAACAACGCAAGTGTAAGTCTCTCCGCCGCAACATTAAAGCCAAATTTTATAGCGATTGAGCCACCTGAACTTATCGGAACTGGCATCCCAGTGTCAAAAGCCAAACCTGAGATTGTTACTGAAACCATAGAAGTTGTCAAGAAAGTGAACCCAGAGGTTACCATTCTTTGCGGCGCAGGTATAACCAGCGGCGACGATGTGGCTGCAGCGTTAAAACTTGGCACAAAAGGTGTTCTTGTAGCAAGCGGCATCGTGAAAGCAAAAGAACCATACAAAGTGCTTTTAGATTTTGCTCAAGCTGCAACTGCTCTCTAAGGGTGCCCGTATTTGAAGGTTGAAATCGAATGCCTTTCATGCATTATTCACCGCGGCTATTTGGAGATTGCAGAAGCCACAAAAAATCCTGACTTGCAATTCAAAGCGGCGTCAGCACTTCTAGAATACATGGCAAAAGAGTTTAAACCAGACGCAGTCGCGGCCTTTCTTGGAACAACGCGTGACCGAATAATCAAACGTATATCTGGCAATCCAGATGTTTATGCCGCTAAGAAACGTGAGAGTAATCAGGCGGCTTTGGAACTGCTTCCTTCACTTAAGAAGATGATTGAAAAGGAAAGATCATCAGAGGAAAGGTTTCGAAAGGCTTGTCTAGCTGCGATTGTGGGTAACATCATCGAATTTGACATTCCTGAACACGAAGTCGATTTTGATCAACTGGACCAATTGATTGCTGACGCTGAAAAGGAATTGGTAATTGATGACGTATCAAAAATCTACGAAGAAGCTAAGAAGGCGAGCAACATTCTCTATCTAATAGACAATGCTGGGGAAATAGTTCTAGACAAGCTTCTAGTTAGGGAATTGAAGCAGCTAGGTGCAAAGGTTATAGTTGTAGTGAAGGGTGGTCCCATTTTGAACGATGCTACTTTAGAAGATGCTAAAGCTGTTGGCATGTATGAATTAGCAGATGCCACCATCACAACTGGGGCTGACGCGGTTGGATTGCCTTTGCCAGAAGAGCGTTCAGGAGAGTTCATCAAGGCCTATGATGAAGCTGACTTTGTGGTCGCTAAGGGTATGGGATTCGCTGAAACGCTCACGGAATCGAAATTGCGACAGCCTCATACCTTCCTGTTAAGAACAAAGTGCAACCCAGTTGCTAGATACTATGGGGTTGCGCGAGGAAAAAACGTTGCCAAACTGGTAAAGCCCTAAGGATTAAATCAGAATGGAAAACAGTTTACCAGAAATCGAATTAAACAGTAACCTTCTCTCTAACTTGGAAAGGGCATTCAGCTTAGAATGGGTTATAACAAATGGTTTAGGCGGGTATGCTTCTTCCAGTGTTTTGGGAATCAACACACGCAAGTACCATGGGGTCTTAGTTGCGTCTTTTAATTCTCCCGTTGATAGGAGGGTTGTGCTTTCAAAGCTCGACGAAGAACTTCTTGTTGACGGCGAAGCTTTTCCTTTAGGCGCCAACGAATTCAGACACGGCATACATCCACTAGGTTACAAATACCTCAAAAACTTCCTACTGCTTCCATTCCCCACTTTCGTTTATGCTATAAACAGAGTGAAGCTTCGCAAAACAATTTTTATGCCCTACCAAAAAAACGCTACAGTCGTTTTTTACGAAGTTTTCTCTCCGCTCAAAGAAAAAGCAACCTTACAGATTTTTCCCCTCATCAATTCGAGACACTTCCACTCAGTCACGGACAAAAATAAGCTTGGATGGAGCTTCGTTCAGAAACCATCTGCACAAAAAACAATACTTCAGATAGCCAAACCTCAATCCACAATGGTTATGTCAACGAACTCGGGACAGTACATCTCCAAAGGAGACAAATGGGTTGAAGACATATTCTTTAGGACAGACAGTTCCCAAGGAACCAGTTGTTTTGATGATTGTTACATACCTGGACGATTTGAAATTCCCGTAAGATCTGGTGAAAAAACAGAATTTTACATTATTGCTGTGGCGAGTGAAGACGGAGAAGACGCTGAAAATGTTCATTCATCCCTCTGTAGAGGATTGAAAAATCTCAACAGCTCTTACCAAAAAGAGGTCGACAGATCAGTTTCTCTCTTAACAAGATTCTACGACCAACATCCAAGAGCGACTCAGGAGGACTGGTTAAAATGGCTCATTCTAGCCGCTAACTCTTTCATTGCACACCGTTCATCCACAAAAACAAAAACTGTTATTGCGGGCTACCATTGGTTTGAAGATTGGGGGCGCGACTCGCTTATTTCTCTGCCAGGTTTAACTCTTGTCACTGGACGTTTCGGAGATGCAAGAGAAATTCTTCTAACTTTCAAACACTACTGTAGCGGGGGCATTGTTCCAAACCGTTTTCCCAACAAGGCTGGAGAAAAACCAGTTTACAACACTGTTGATGCGACTTTGTGGTATTTCAATGCCGTTCTTCAATACCTAAAATACACAGGTGACTTCACCTTCGTCCAGCAAAAACTTTGGACAATGTTGCAGTCTGTAATTAGCCATCACATACAAGGAACAATAAACAACATACGCTTAGACAATGATGGTTTGGTCATGCATGGACCGCAGCTAACGTGGATGGATGCCACGACAAACAACAACCCAGTTACCCCTCGAGATGGAAAGGCAGTTGAAATTCAAGCATTATGGTACAACGCGTTAAAAGCAATGGAGCTTCTCGCAAGTCGTTTCGAATACAGCGACTTGGCTGAAAAATATCGAGACATTGCGGAAAGGGCTAAGAAGAACTTTAATGAAAAATTTTGGAATGCCCAGAAACACTGTCTCTTCGACGTTATAAACGATGAATTTAAGGATGCGTCACTTAGACCAAATCAAATAATCGCTGTTTCTCTCGACTTTTCTATGCTTGATAAAACAAAACAAGCAGAAGTAGTTTCTACTGTACACAAAAAACTTTGGGCAACTTATGGGCTGAAAACCCTGTCCGAGGACGACCCGAAATATCGTGGAAGATATTCTGGAAACTGGGCTGAGCGAGACTATGCTTACCACAACGGCACAGTGTGGCCATGGTTGATTGGACCGTTCGTCACAGCGTTCTTGGAAGTCAAAAACTTTGATGCAGAATGGCGAAACTTCGCTTTTGAAAGTTTTCTTCAACCTTTCTTTAAGAAACAGATGTTGTATGCTGGACTTGGCACGTTAAGTGAAATTTTCGATGGTGAACCACCACATTATCCTAGGGGTTGTATATCTCAAGCATGGAGCGTGGCTGAACCGTTAAGAGCTTATGTTGAGGATGTATTGCTCGACGCACCGAACTTTGAAAGAAATGTTCTAGAAAATTTTTCTAGTAGTGAAACTAAATAAATGGGAGATATTACTATGGAACAACCAAAAAATTCCAGCAGGTCGGAACAACTTTGACTGACATCTGTCTCATGTTCGAGGTCCACCAGCCACTGCGGCTAAACCCTAATTTCCACCAAGACCTACTGGCAAGACCTCCCCAATCCAAGAAAGACCTCTTCGAACTCTACTTCGATAATGCTCTTAACAAACACATTTTCGACCGTGCAGCTAGGAAATGCTATTTTCCAGCAAATAACATAATTCTCAACGAGATTGAAAAATTCAAACGAGAAAAGAAGCAGTTTAAGGTTTCCTATGGAATTTCAGGAGTCTTTATCGAGCAGTGTAAAAGCTGGAATCCAAGTCTCCTCGAATCTTTTAAGCAGTTGGCGCAGACCGGGTGCGTAGAGTTTCTAGACGAAACATACTATCATTCTCTCGCCAGTCTATTCGGCATCAACCGATCTGAATTTATCGAACAGGTAAAGATGCATCGACAGCTAATGAAAGACCTGTTTGATTATGAACCAAAAGTATTTGAAAACACCGAATGTCTCTATAACAATGCCATCGCTAAAACTGTCGCGGATATGGGCTACGAGGCAATAATAACAGAAGGTGTTGAACGCATCCTTGATTGGCGAAGCCCAAACTACGTATATAAGGCAAAGGGTTCTTCTATTCCTGTTCTGGTTCGCAACTACCGTCTCTCAGATGACATTGGCTTCCGTTTCTCTTCAACGTGGTGGAACGAATGGCCTTTGACAGCTCAGAGATACGCGAGCTGGATAGCGGCTATACAAGGACAAACAGTTGTTATCTTTATCGATTACGAGACTTTTGGGGAGCACCATTGGCCCGAGACTGGAATCCATGAATTTCTCAGATGGCTGCCCGGTGAAGTCCTCAAGTGGGAACATTTGTATTGGCGAACTCCTTCTGAGGTTGTACGTCTCCATCAGCCAGTTGGAGAAATAGACGTGCACGAGTATGACACTATTTCGTGGGCTGATCTTGAACGTGATCCAAGCGCTTGGATTAGCAATCCGATGCAGAGGGTTTCTTACGAATTTTTGAAGGGTTTGGAACCTTTTGTGAAGGGTTTAGGAGATAAGTTTTGGCTGAGATTTTGGCGGTATTTTCAGATGAGCGATCACTTGTATTATATGAGTGTGAAGGGTGGAGGACCTGGCGATGTACATTGCTACTTTAATCCTTCTGGAAACCCGATTGACGCTTTCGTTTCGTTTTCTAATGTGATCTCCGATTTTGAGGCTAGAATTTTGCAGGAGCTTCAGAAACCTGAACTTGCGGCCAAGTGGATTCTGCGGCGACTGCCCACCGATAAGGGCTTCACTTTCTTCTACGAGTTTGCACGACCAACTAATGTGACAACCCATGATATGTTCGAGTTTGCTAGGGCTCTTAATAGTGTCACTATTCAGTCGCTCAAATATCATACAGAAAGGAGTGATTTTGAGAGATGGTTGAGTCAAGTTTTAGGCGATAAGAAGCTTGCGGAAAAAATATCGTCCATAACAAGTGAGAAATTAGTTGGCGAGACGCTTCGCAAAAGACTTGTGAGAGTAGTTGAATCTAGAGTGAAGCAACTTGAAGCATTAGCAGCGAAGGGCAAAGTGTGATTTATGAAAATATGTTTGTTGTCTTGGGAGTTCCCACCTCGAATTGTTGGAGGGATTGCTCGTCACGTTTTTGGATTGGCAAAGACGTTGGCGAAAGATGGAAATGATGTAGGCGTTGTTACGTTGGATTTTCCAGGAACACCAGACTATGAAGAGGTTGAGGGTTTCAAGGTTTACCGTTCTAAAACCGAAGTTGGACACCCAAACTTCCTCACGTGGACTTTTTTGTTCAACCATTTCTTGGAGAAACGCTTAGCTGCGGCAAACAGAGAGATCGATTTTGATCTGATCCACATCCATGATTGGCTTGTGGCGCCTGCGGGTATTGGTTTCAAACATTTTTTGAACAAACCCTTGGTTTGTACGATGCATAGCACTGAACATGGGCGGTCAAGTTTACATGATCCCAGTTCCTATACGATTGATGGAATGGAGTGGTGGGCATGTTATGAGCCAGCTCGTGTAATTGTGACAAGCAATTCTATGAAGGGTGAGGTTTGTGGTCATTTTCATGTGCCTGGAGAGAAGGTGGATGTTATTCCGAACGCGATTGAGGTTGAAAAATATGATGTTGGTGTTGACCAATGGGCTGTTAGGAGACGTTTTGGAGTGGGGGATAATGAGAAAATGGTGCTTTATGTTGGGCGTTTGGTGCCGCAAAAAGGGGTTGAATATTTGATTCGAGCTGTGCCGCGTATTAGCTGGCGTTTTCCCGAGGTGAAGTTTATTGTTGTTGGTGAAGGATGGATGAAGGGGCATTTAGAATGGTTAGCCGATCAGTCTGAGCAACGGTGGCGGATCAACTTCACGGGGTTTATTTCTGATAATGATTTAGTTGCTTTGACTAAGGGCGCGGATGTGATGGTTGTGCCTTCGGTCTATGAGCCGTTTGGGATTGTTGCGTTGGAGGGCATGGCGGCGGGGGTGCCTGTGGTGGCTAGTCAGGTGGGTGGCTTGGCAGAGGTGGTGGAACATGATAAAACGGGCGTTCATGTGTATCCTCGTAGTCTTGATTCGATTGCATGGGGGATTGAGCGCGTCTTATCTGATAAAGGCTATAGGGATTGGTTGGTTAAAAACGCGTATGAGACCGTCAAGAGCAGGTTTAGTTGGAAGGCTGTTGCGAAGCAAACTGTTGATGTTTATAAGAGAGTTTTAGGAGAAAGATAAACTATGAGTGGGTATCCTCCTGTTTCGCCTCGTCCAGAGTTGCCTGAAGAGTTCAAGTTTTTATGCATGTTGCATAATGTGGGCGCCATTAACGCTGAAAGGTCACTTGCGGTTGAGGAGATTGCGAAGTGGACAGATAAGGAGCTTTCCACTATTCTGGAGCATTTACGAAAGCTTAAGGAGCTTGGGTATGTGCATTTTGTTAATAGAGATGGGGCTGACAAGTATCATGTTTCTGTGATGGGTATACGAAAAGTGTTGACATTGTACAGCTAATAGAAGACCATTCATCCATCTTAGGCTAGACCTTCTGCTATATGCTTCCAATAGCTCAAGTGTGAAGTTATCTCAGACACTCTCAAAATCCACAGTCCTGTAAAAAGGATTCTCTGATTATATGATACCTGCTTTGATGATTTTGGACCGATGATGAATGTATCACTGATTGCAGTCTCACCTTCACATTCTAGAACTACGCTCATCGTCCTATTGTAATTTGCACGGTTATCTAAGGAAATTACAAATGTTGCTACTTCATTCAAGATAGTAATATGGTGGTCGGGATCATAGATTTCTGGACTGATGCTAACTTCAATGTCCTTTGAGAGTGGATGCTGAGTTCCAATTATACCGACCAAAGCCAGTGCCTAGATAATCACCATTGCAGCAACAGCTATAAAAATAATTGATGCGATTACAGGTGATATGCCAGCACATTTTCTGTTACATCGAATATACATTGATGACACCTACATCGTGTTAGGTAGCCTGCTTTTTTCTTCTCAATACACGATCTAGGAGCCTGTTGATTATGTCGTCGTAGGTTTCGCTCTTCTTACCTACGCTCTTTAATGCGTCTCGTGTCTCTTTTCTGATCTTTATGCTTGTTAACTTCTCACCCATACTTTCAACCCCCTTAACTGCGTCGTGCATTGTAAGGATTCAATGAACATAAGCGTTATGCATTTTCCGAGTTTATCGTGGCCTCATTAAACTAGTTACGAAAATCTATGGACATTACAAAAAATAGGAATGTGCGGGATAGAAACTATTACTTTTTCCTTAGTTTCTTGGCTGAAACTCGTAGGCTTTGCGCAGTGCATTCCAGTTGATTCTTCGGGGCATAGATAGAATGTTGATTGCATAATCTTCTGCTATTGTGTTTGGCATCCATTGGCGTAGCGATTTTTGATATTCGGGTCTGGCTGATTCGAGCAAGTGCTTGAATTTTGTGGGCTTCTCTTTAGATATGTCAACTGAGGTTTTTCTGCACTCTTCGCTTTCTTTAGCTGTCATGTTTAACACGGCGTCTCTTTTTGTGTCGCCTACGATGGCTTCGTGGGGTTCAACCACAAATTCTTTCACATGGTCGGAAAGCCAGTGATACCTTCGCGCCGTTCTGTCCCCTGTGCTCATTCCCTGCTGAACAACAGCCCATTTTCCCTCTTCTGATAGGAAGAAGGCGTGATGGTATAGGGGATAGCCAGCTTGAATGGCTGTGTTGTCTACTTTTGTGCTCATTTTGCTCGAGTAAACCAGTCGGTCAACATCGGATTTCGAGAAACCAAACTTCTCGCCCGCCAAACGGATTTCGTTAGGTGCTTTCCGTGACACCTTCCCTTTTCCTCCACAAATAACAACCCCGTTCTTCTCTGTTTTAACTGCGTTTTTCAACACGCCCGTCAAGACTGTTGTCACTCCAGAAGAATGCCAATCATAGCCCAAAACGCAGCCCAACGCTTGAAACCAAAACGGGTCTGAAATGCGCTGTAAGAACTCGTCTTGACCATATTCGTCAATGATTATTGTGACAATTGCATCTGCCAGCTTAATCATCCGTGCAACAAGCCATCTTGGTGCTCTGCCATAATGAAGCGGAAGCCTTGCCACGCCAGTTCTCTTCAATACATCCACCCTAATACGCTAATAATAGACGTATTATGCCTTGAAATCCTTTTTTCAAGTCGGTCTACCGCTTCAACAGTCGCCCTTCACGGTCAATTTCCAAGCGGCGAATTCTAGTTGTGGAAATAGGATCACAGTTTTCTGCCAATACCATGTTTATGACAATAACATCTAAGGGTGGAAGATTGGCCGCCTTACGCTTTTCGTTTATTTCACGGGTCCTAGGCTCAGTCTCTCGGCTCACCACTATTGCCTCTATCCGCTTACTGGTTGATGCGGGTCCAAATGGATCGTACAAGGGCACAATTTCGGCACGTTCAAGCCAACTATACTTTCTCAGAAAACCCTTTAGCTCCTCCAGTCTCACAGCGAAAGGCGCTATTTCATGGGGCTTTTTCATTTTTTCCACGAAGTCGTCTGTACATAAACCTATCAGAACCTTTTCACCGGCTTCAAAGGCTTTTCTAAGTAAAACTCGATGACCTTTATGAAACTCGTCGAAAGTTCCGCCAACAGCCACAATCTTGAAGCGTTTGCTCAACGTTTTCATCTCAGTAGACGCATAGCCTGAAAGTCAATCCTTACTGTGTGATGCGCGTGCATTTGCGTTCGCTTATGGGAGCATAAATGCATACATTCGCCCTGCTTATAAGCCTATTTTAGCTGACTTTTCCTTTTAGCATGTCCAGAATCTTCTTCGCAACAAAACGCTTCGAACTTAACGGCACATGAACAACGTTTTTTTTCTTGTCTATTATGAAAACTTCGTTGGTGTCGGTTCTGAAGCCCACGCCTTTTCTTGAAACGTCGTTTGCCACGACCAAATCTGCATTGGCTCGCTTTAACCGTTTATAAGCGCTTTCGATTAGTTTTTTGTCAGAAACTCCGTATCCAGCTCGAAAAACCACAAGAAAGGTTTTTGGGCTTATCTTTTTTATTTTGTCGACGATTTTGGAGGTAGGCTTCAGCTTCAAAGTAAGCGAAGAAACCTTCCATGTGGAAACCTTACCTTTATACGGCTTTGCCAAAGTCCAGTCCGAAACCGCTGCAGCCGCGACTGCAATGTCGTAATTTACGTTTCTTAGCTCTTCTAAAACTGTGCGTCGCATTTCCTCAGTTGTTTCTACGTTCAAAACCTTCGCTTTGAAGGGCAGAATAACCGTGCCCAAGCCATAAACGAGGGTGACTTCCGCGCCTCTTTTCTGGGCTTCTTTAGCTATGGCTGCACCCATTTTACCCGAACTCTTGTTTGTAATAACCCTCACGTTGTCGATGTATTCGATTGTTGGTCCCGCAGTGACTAGGAAACGTTTTCCACGAAAGTCTTGTTCAGCCACGAGTTTGCGGATGATGGCTTCAACTATTTCTCCTGTGTCCGCAATTTTCGCTTTTCCTTCCTCGATTTTGGGTCCGACGAATTGTATGCCTAGGGCCTTAAGTTTTTGGATATTCTCTTCAAGTATGGGATGTTTATACATTGATTGGTGCATGGCTGGAACTATCATTATAGGCGTTTCAGAACCCATGGCTGTGGAAGCCACGGAAGTGACGGTTGTGTCATCTATTCCAACGGCTATCTTACTTATGGTGTTAGCTGTGGCAGGTGCGATGAGCACCAAATCCGCTTTTTCAGGACGTTCGCCAACCAAAGCCACATGCTCAATTTTTCCTGTTAGCTCGGTGACTACGTGGTTTCCAGTTGCCCACTCCATTAGGTAGGGGTGGATGATTTTCTGAGCGGTTTGGGACATCACGACGTAGACCTTGGCTCCTCGACGCATGAGTTCTCTAGCAATTTCTGGGCTTCGAACCGCGGCTACACTTCCGGTAACGCATAGAACTACCCGTTTTTCCCCCAGTTCTTCACTTTTGGTTCCGATTATGTCTTTTGATGGATGCTGTTTCAAACTTTTACACTTCTAACCGTTTAACTTTTTGACTGTTATTCTTAAATCTTTTAGGAAACTTTCCAAGTGTTCCTCTCTTGTATGTGGCATGACTACGATTCTTATATGCCGTAGAAAAAGCGAAACCGCCCACCCTCGTTTTCGCAGTTCTCCAGCTATTTGCTTAACGTCAAAAACATCAGATTTTATGCCTACAACGTTCGTAGTAGGCTCTATCATAATGTCTAACCCGTGGATTTGCCTAATTTCTTCAGCGAGTTTCCATGTTAAACACATGCAACGCTTAACGATTTTTCTGTAGCCTTCCCTTCCCAAATGCTGGAGCAACGTCCAAACCGCTATTACAGAAGCCCCGGAACGAGTGCCTACAAAAGTTGCTTGCTCGGTTTCGCCTCCAGCCAAGTATGGAACCTTCCACGTTATCGCCTCTTTCAAATCCGAATTCTTGAAAAGAATTCCGCCAGCTGGAATAGGAGCCAAACCCATCTTGTGCGGGTCTATGGTGATAGAACAGACGCCGGACAGTTGGAAGTCAAATTCGGGCGCTTTGTATCCCAACTCCCCCAAGAATGGGATGACGAATCCTCCGAAGGCTGCGTCCACGTGTAGAAATAAGCCGTTTTCTAGGGCTATTTCTGAAAGCTCTTCAATGGGATCTACTATGCCTAGGCTCGTGGTTCCGGCTATGCCCACTACTGCCACTGTCTTAGCGTTTACCGCCCGCCTAACGGTTTCCTCATCCACTTGAAAACGACTGTTCAACCCCACTCTAACTATTTCGAAGCCTAGTAGACTCGCAGCTTTGTCAAAGGAGCAATGTGCCGAGACAGGCACGATAATTTCACCGCCGTTTTTCGTTTTTGAATTTTTGAAGGCCCAGAGGGCGAGTATATTGGCTTCAGTTCCTCCAGTGACAATGTTTCCGGCAGCGTCTGGATTTGACAGAAGCGAGCCCAACATTTGGATGGCTTCCCTTTCCAGTTGAGCAGTAGCTGGGAAAAGCCCCGGGTCACCTAGATTTTTCTCTAAGAACTTGGTGTATACTTGCTGGGCCAGAGTGTGAGGCGAAGTGCACATAGACCCTAGAATCTTGCCAGATCCAAACGCGAAATCTCTGCCGAGCTTAGCCTCTATCTCTTTCAGAACAGTTTCGGCTGGCAATCCCTTCTCTCTCATTTACGCTCCGCTCCCTTAATGGTAGGTATGTTCCTCATCTGGATAGGCGCCTGAACGCACCTCTTCCGTAAACCTTTCTACAACGTCTTTAATGATTTTGTTCAAATTTGTGTATTTTTTCAAGTACTTAGGTGCAAAATTTTCATCGAGTCCCAGCATATCGTTTATGACTAAAACCTGTCCGTCACAGAATTTTCCAGCACCAATGCCAATCGTTGGCGCCTTAACGTTTTCTGTAATCTTCTTCGCCAAACTTTCTGGGATGCATTCTAAAACTATGGAAAAGACGCCGTATTTGTCGATTTCCAAAGTGTCCTGAAATATCCGCTCAGCTTCCTCTGGAGTTTTACCTCGCACCCTATAGGCTTCTGCTGTTTGAGGTAAAAGTCCCCCATGTCCCATAACTGGAATGCCCGCATCTAGTAACGCCTTGATTATTTCTGGCTTGTTTCCCTCTATTTTTACGCCGTTGGCTCCAGCTTCCAAAAATCGCCTGGCGTTTTCTAGCGCCATTTCCAAAGTGTCATAGCTATGTATGGGCATGTCTCCGATAATAGGTGTGTTTTGAGCTCCTCGTGCCACGGCTCTTGTGTGGTAAACCATATCTTCCATCGTGATGCTTTTTGTGTCTTTGCAGCCTTGGAAAACCATTCCGAGGCTGTCGCCTACGAGGATTAGATCTAAGAGAGCCTCATCGAGGATTTTCGCCATTTGATAATCGTAAGCCGTCAACATCACGATTTTGTCTTTTCCTTTCTTTTGCTTAATCTTGTCTTCGAGCTCCAACTGGTTTTTCCTCCAAGAATTTTGTTAGACAAGTCAATGTCTGGTTTACAGGCGTTGGAATCATGTGTTTATGTCCGAGTTCTGCTATCTTGCCGTTTAGGAAGTCGATCTCTGTCTTTTTCTTCTTCATTACGTCTTGACACATAGAAGAAAGGTTGGTGTAGCTCAGAATCCTGCGGTCAAGCTCATCTAGGTCTATTTTGAGATATATTCCTTCTGCTTTTCCTATGGCGAGGCATTCTTGCACGATTTCGTGTCTAACCCATTTGAGCGTGTCAGACGCTATTTCATGGTTTCGAATGTGGAAAAGCGCTGTTAGGGGGTTAATGACGCTGTTTAAAACGAGTTTATTCCAAACTTCGTTTGTGATGTTTCTTGAAATACGTGTTTCCAAGCCGCAATCGTTGAAAAGGGCGGCTATTTCTTGAGCTGTTTTGCTTTTCGCTATGATTGTTTCATTTTTCCAGACCCGGATTTTTCCGGGTTCTAGGAATTCGGCAGCCATCATCGTTAAGCCCCGCAAAACTTCAACTTCGTCGCCAACTAGTTCTTTGACGATTTCTTCGTTTCCTAAGCCGTTCTGCAAAACAAGTATGACTGTGTCTTTCCTTAACATTCTTTTTATGTGGCTTACAGCTCGAACAGAATCATGAGCCTTGGTTGTCAAGAGAATGATCGTGTTGGATGGAATTTCGGTGATTCTTATATCTGCTTTTAAACGAAAATTTTGATCTATATCACCCGTGAACTTCAAGCCTTGAGCGCGTATGGCTTCTACATGTGTTTGGCTTCCAATCAAAGTAACGTCTTTCTTCCTTGACAGTAATGCGCCGTAAATGCTTCCAATGGCTCCAGCACCCAAAACAAAAATCTTGTCAGCGTCCATACTTTTCCACTTTTTCCAAGTCGAGGAATTTTCCTTTAGCAGCTAGTTCGCTCAGTCTTTCCCTGATTAGACCTATGCATTTGCCAAGGTTTTCCGTGTTGTTGAACCCTTGCAGAATTTCCCCAAGTTTTTCTCTGTTTTCTTTTTGAAGTTTTTTTGCTGTTTCCACAAGCAATGGCATAGCTCTTACGACGTTGTCTACAATAGTGATTGAGGCTTTTTTTGCTGTTCTGGAAAGCGGGTTCAAATCGATGGCTATAACTTTCTTTCCCATTTTGACAAGAGCTTCGGTCCGATCTCCGTCTTCGAGAGGAACTAGAACCACATCGGCCACGAGCATCCCCCGCGGGTCTACACGACGCCTTTCGCTTCCTACTTCCGGAATACGCGCTGAAGCTTTCTCGCCCACGCCTAAAACTAACTTCGCCCCAGCTTTTTCCAAAAGGTTTTTGATTGCTTCTTCTCTTTCGGCTGTTCGGTAGAAGAGATTTACTTCTATTTTTGCTTTGATAATTCCGACTAGTGCTACTACTTCTTTTGCTGTTAACGTAGCTGTGTTTCCGTTCACGGAGATAACCGGGTTCTCCGCCGTCAATAACAGGGCGGCTGCAGCTCTTATAGCCTTAGATGCTTGCGGAACGGTTTTTTCGCCTAAAAGGTAGTCGAAGGCTTCCCCTCTGCCGTGAGCTGTGAGCCCGGCATGAGCTACGACGCCCGTTTCGAACCCTTCTATGAGCTTTTCACGTATCCGCAACGATTCAGCACGAGGATGCCTCTCTGAAATCTTAATTTTCATAATAGTCTCGCTCCTCCAAAGTCGATTTCGCTGACGAGGATTTTATCTGCAGAGCCATGTCTCCGGAAGATTTCGAGAAGCGTTTCCAAATCGTCTTTTTTGGCTATAGAAAAGGCCCCTTCACCGAACATGGGCACACTGCAAACAATTCCTGAAGCATCTGTTTCGTTTAAAACCCGACGAACCCTTTCTGTGATTAGCCCCGTATGTTCTGCAAACCTTTTAGAGAGCCTCAAAAAATTCTTCAAGTTTGGCTCTTCCATGAGACTTTCTAAAAGTTTTCCGCCCCACTCGTTGATGCGTCGGCGAAGCTTCGTGTCGGTTAAAGCTTTTCTGGTTGATAGACTTCCGAAGCTTAGGCAAACGACCTTATAGTCGTCGTTTATTGGAATGTGCTGAACCTTTCCGATTCCGGATGCTCCTGGCTCTGTGCGTATTTCTAATCCACCGAAAGTTTCGGCTATGACCGTGCCCAGCCCTGTTTTGCACAGAATTTCTGCTGTGTGCGCCGTTTGAGCGGTTTCTATGCTAGTTAAGCCCAAATTTAAAGCTCTGTTGAGTGTTAGAGCGAGACTTAAAGCTGCAGCTCCGCTTGAGCCGAAACCCGCGCCGATCGGCACATGAACGGTATGTTCAACTGTCACCGCGATTTTTTCTTTGAGTTTGGATAGGAAATCTTTTGCTACGGTTTCGGAAACGTTTGCGGAAACCGTTTTACGCCCATTTATCCATATTTCCAGATTGTTTTCCGGAGCGTTTTTTAGGGTTACTTTGGTTTTTACTCCGTGTTTCATTAAGACTCCTGCGCCTTTCGAACCTTTGTATAGCGGGTCGGCTGATTCATCGCATATCTGGAACAAGCCCGTAATATGTGCTGGAGCAAAGGCTTCCGCAGTTTTCATGTTTCCAAACCTTTCGAGTGATATATGAACAGTGTGTCGAAAATAAGAATTACGTATGATTTGTTTATACTTGTTTAAAGATGTTCGATTCCTAGTAAGCGCAAAGTTTAAGGGTTATTTGGGTGATGTCTTTCAGTATTCGGCTAATTAGAGGTTACATGTTTGAGTAATGAAGCCACGACACCGTTGGAAGAGAAAAGAGTAAAAGTCCTCATCAAACTGAGAGGTTACAAACTTCTGAAAAAGAAAGAATATAAAACTGCCATTGGATTCTTCGTAAAAACACCAGAGGGCAAAAATATGATTTATTGTATTCCATCCCAAGGCACTGTAGGAGTTCAGTTCATAAAAGACCTAGTGAAGACAATGGAAGAGGAAAAACTGGAAAGAGCAATAGTAGTCACAGGTGGACGTTATACACAGGCCGCTAAAAAACTTGCGAAGAAAAACGGGGTAGAGCTAATTCCGCGAATTTTCCCAGTTTTCAATCTTTTTGATCATGAGTTTGTGCCAAAACACGAAATTCTGCCACCAGACGAACGCGAGAAACTGCTGGCCCAATATCGTGTTCAACCTTATCAACTACCAATAATAAAGAGTTCTGACCCAGCAGTAAAAGCCATAGGCGCAAAAACAGGTGACATCGTTAGAATCTTTCGGGACAGCGCCACAGCAGGAAAATTTGTTTCCTACCGATATGTAGTAGAAGACTAAATATCAAGCATTTCTACAGAGAATTTCCCAAGAACCTTTCCCAACCGAAACCTATATCAGATTATACGTTGCACTATCGCCCAGCCATAGGAATATTCGGAGGCTTCACGTGACCATAAAAGCTGTCGTCTTTGACTTGGATGGAACTCTTGCTGAATTCAACCTTGACTACAAAACCGTAAGAGCTGAAGTAATGCAATTTTTGACAAACGAAGGTTTGCCAGCCTCTATATTTTCTATAAATGAAAGCATCTTCGAAATGCTAAAAAAAGCCAAAGTTTACATGAGAAACAACGGTAGAAAAGAACGGGAATTCTCTACTATTCAAAAACATGTTCTTTCCATGGCAGGCAAACATGAGATTAAAGCTGCTCGTGAGACCTCACTTCTGCCGGGTGTATTTGAAATATTAAAAACGTTGAAGAAGATGAATTTGAAGCTAGCTATTTTCACAATTAACAGCGAAAAATCAACAGCCCATATCCTCGACAACTTTTGCCTTAGGCAATTCTTCGATGCTACGATCACAAGAGAAATCGTTTCAGATGTAAAACCCCATCCGTCTCACCTCGCTGCTGCCCTGAAAGCTCTGAATATGAATGCTAATGAAACGATTGTGGTGGGTGACAGCGTCGTAGACATGAGAAGCGCTAAAGCATTGAATGCCACCGCTGTTGGTATAGCAAAAGAAAGTGACGCGATTAGAAAATTAAACCACGCAGGCGCTGTGCACACAATTGAGTCAATAACAGATTTGCCCATTCTGATAACTAAGTTAAACAAAAACGAAGGCTGACGATTATTTTTCAGTGGCTAAAAAAATGAAAGTCCAATTACTCAGCAATGGCTATTTTACTCTAGATAAAAGTTTTCTCGTCTATTCTAAGTATCAAGGGGAAACTTATGAAGCAGCATTGAAGCCTATGCTTGTGCTAAGTGAAGGAGAAAAAATTCTTGTAGACACCGGAATCGGAGAACTCCCTCCGCAATATAGAAGATTCCACACGGTTAAGAGAAGTCGAAACCAAAGTTTGCAAATGCAGCTGCAAAATTTCAGATTAAAGCCGGAAGATATAACAGTCGTTATCAATACTCATTTGCACTTTGACCATTGCGGTAACAATAAACTGTTTAAAAACGCGCGTTTTTATGTTCAAGCTGATGAGATACGATATGCCTATGCTCCAGACCGTTTTCAGAAAGCCGCCTATCTTCGAGAATTTTTTGATGTTGATGTAAATTATGAATTGGTTAAAGGAAAATACCGAGTAACCGACAGTGTGACAATTATGCCAACATTAGGGCACTCAATCGGTCATCAATCGGTAATAATCCAGTACGGCGCTGACAAGCTTGTTTATTGCGGCGATGCCGCACCTCTTAGAGAAAACTTGGAAAAGCGAAACATCCCCGGCGTACTTTACCGTGCAGACCAAGCTTTGAAGTCAATTGACAAACTTCGCGCTGTCAAAGATGCCATATACATTTTTTCACATGACAAAGAACGGCAGAGCCTAAAATAGAGGAATGTTTGCCTGAACGGTTTTGAATAGTAGATTCGTACACTCATAAAGGCATGAATAAGGTTTTTACTTCGAGAATTCCCCGCATTCCTCTGATTCGACCAACTAAGTCCAAAATTCTCTGATAATTTCCTTCAGCGATGAAAATTTCCAAGCAATATTTCTTTTCAATGTGCCTGTGAACGTTCTCAACAACCACATCATCGTACTCATGTCTTACCTCAGAAACGTGCCTGTCCACATCTTTTCTTGCATAGTCACATATGATCATAATGGTTGTTGCAACTCGGCCCTTCTTGAGCCAAGCGATTTCTGCTTCAGCGATTAGACTCCTAATAGCGTCTCGGAAAGCCTCAGAACGGCTATAATATCCTCTGGCTTTGGTAAACTCATCAAACTTCTTAAGAAGCTCTCCCGGAAGAGTTATGCTCACAACAGTCATTAGACACCACTTCATATTAACATAATCAGAACATAATACTAGCCGATTAATATTCCCATCCATTTTTTTAACACTATGTTAATATGATTCTTCTAGGTTGAACATGTTAAGGAAGGCAGAGGTTGAAAATGGTCCCTAGAGTCGAAGAAGGAGACTTTGAGGACAAAAAAGACAGGCGAATTTGGATTCCAATGGCTGTCGCTTTGGCATTTACAATGGTGTCTGCTGCTTTACTTGATTTTTTCGTCCAAGGTGTTCCTCTGGATTTCGTGATACCTCTGCTGAACGAACAAGCTACAGTGTCAACAATCATTTACTACACTACAATTGTCATTGCAGCCAGCTACATCGGAGTTTTGGGCTTTGAAGAACTTATTTTTGAGAGAAGATTTTCAGTGGAGTTTCTGATGGCGACGGCTGCCTTTGGTGCCATGTACTTGGCTTTCCTCTTTGAAGCCGTTACTGTCTTGTTTCTGTACTCTTTAGCGGAGTATTTTGAGGGGTACATTCAAGACAGGGCCAGAAGAACCGTTGAAAAGCTTTCGGAATTTATGCCTGACAAGGCGCGGATAATAACCGATGACGGCAAAGAGGAAAATGTAGATGTGACGGCTGTTTTGCCAGGGACAACCGTTCTTGTTAGGCCTGGGGAGAGAATTGTTCTTGACGGAGTTATAACAGATGGTGTTTCTTACGTTGATCAGTCTTTGGTGACTGGTGAATCGGCTCTTGTTTTGAAGAAGTTTGGCGACAATGCTTATGCTGGTACTTTGAACACAAGTGGTGTTCTAAAAATTTCTGTTAGCAAAAAAGCTGGAGATACACTGGTCTCGAGGATAGTGAAACTTGTTATACAATCTAGAAAAAGAAAGGCATCTATCGAAAAACTTGTTGATAGATTCGCCAAATTCTACGTTCCAATCGTTATTTCTCTTGCCCTGTTCACCGCTTTCTTCATGCCTAGCATTCTTGCTGGGTCCTTTGAAATTTGGCTATACCGTGCCTTGATACTTCTTGTGATCTCGTGTCCCAGCGCCTTCATCATATCTGTTCCAGCAACGATGTTTACCGCTGTTACGATTGCTGCGAGAAGAGGAGTTGTCATTAAGGGTGGAGTCTACGTAGAAAAAATGGATAAAATAGGGGCTGTTTTATTTGACAAAACCGGCACGTTAACTCTTGGCAAACCGGTTGTCCATTGTATTAAAGGCGTCTCTGAATTAGATGAAAAGGCTTTGATGTACGCAGCAGCACTAGAGCAGTTCTCTAATCATCCTCTTGCTCAAGCTGTCATAAAAAGCGCAGCAGACAGCAATCTTAACTTCAGAGAGCTTGATGTAACGAATGTGAAGGAGATCCCAGGTAAAGGCATAATGGGCTACGTAAACGGCACTCGAGTAATAGTGGGAAGCATGGATTTGCTGAAACAACATGGCAGTAATTGTGAGTCCGTTAGTGAAGTCTATGAGAACGAAAAGCATTCTGCAGTCTGTGTCTCTTTAGACGAAACAGCTACATCCTCAATATGTATAATTGACGACGTTCGTGAAGACGCTGTTCGAGCTGTAAAGGCTCTAAAAGAAGCAGGATTACATATAGCGATATTAACTGGAGACAAGGCTGAAATAGCTCGAGAAACCGCTGAACGTTTAGGAATTACCGACGTTTACGCTAAGCTATTTCCAGAAGACAAGTTGAAAATTATAGCCAAGACAAGAGAAAAACATGGTCTAGTAGCGATGGTAGGAGACGGCATCAATGATGCACCCGCGTTGGCAGCCTCAGATGTAGGCATTGCTATGGGCGGAGGAAAAGTAGATGTCGCCTTAGAGTCAGCGGACATAATCTTAGTCAAAGACGAACTAGCTCAAATTCCCACTTTACACAAGCTAAGCAAAATGACAGTAAGAATCGCCAAACAAAATATAGCTGTCTCCCTCGGAGTAAAACTAGTTCTCGGCGCGCTTGGACTAATGGGATTTATTCCCCTCTGGTTCACTGTAGCCTTGGGGGACGACGGCCTAACCATGCTAACGCTCTTGAATACACTTCGTCTTACAAGACTGGAGTTTTAAGATGTGCGCGCGCAGTAATACCCCAGTTGTTGGAGATATCTCCCGAACTCCGACATCACATTGAGTGTTTGTACGCGTGCGTGATATCGTGTTGATGGCTGAAGGCTACGGAAAAGGCACGGGCTACGGGTTACACTTGATAAGGAAAACATGCGAAGTGTACGGTTGGAATATTCGAGAAACGGGCAAACAAGGCAAAGGAGTCCAATTCACCATAACCATACCCCAAAAAGGTACAAACGGTAAAATGCTCTATAAACTTCATTAGCAACCTATGTTCTACTTCGAAGATGAAGCAAAATGCTCAAGCCTTAGGACTTTTACTCGAATACCCCTGCCGCTTCACTTAGAATCTTTCTTATGGGTAGTTGCTGGGGGCAGAGTTCTTCACATTTCCCGCATTTAGCGCATCTCTTCGCTTGGCTCTCTGGAGTGATGTACTTCCAGTATTTTTTCTTGACGTGGTCGTCCCTCTCCTTGGCGAAGTACTCGTTGTATAGTGCTAGTATTTGAGGGATGTCTACTCCTTCTGGGCAGGGCATGCAGTATCTGCAGTTTGTGCATCCGATGAAACCTAGCTCTCTATACTTCCGTTGGATTTTGCTGATGAGCTCGAGATCTTTTTTGTTGAGAGTGTCGGGTCCTGAGCGGCTGGCACTCTGCACGGTCTCTATTACTTGATCCATCGTGCTCATGCCGCTGAGGGCGACGGAAACCTCTGGATGGTTCAACACCCATTGGA
>JAGLZW010000019.1 GCA_023131225.1 Candidatus Bathyarchaeota archaeon
GAATCCTTTATTTGATGGTAAGAAAAAACCACTTACACCAGCCACATTTTCATCTTCAAAATGCTTCAATCCACTTTCCAGCCAACTCGATGATGTAGGCAAAGAATGCCCATTAGTGATACACACCAGTTCCTCCTTTGAAGAAGCTACGCCAAGGTTCACTGAATATGGATGTGAGAAATCTTCATGTCTAAAAGTTAGAAGTTTGGAGTCAGGATAGTTTTCCAAATTTCTACGCACAAACCGTATTTCATTTTCACTTTCAGAATCCATCACAATCAATATTTCAGAAGGACTTGTTGTTTGATGCAGCAGGCAATCTAAGACACCGCTGAATAGTTTTTCTCGTCCAGCGCATCTGATAACAACTGAAACAGTCATTTCAATTCTTCTACCAAATGTTAAGCATTTTCTCTTTCAGCACAACTTTGATTTCCATGTAACTCTAGAATAATCAAATGTAAAAATTTTTTTCCTTTCTCCAACCAGGGCGGGCTTTAACTTTTGGCTTTAATATTACGCAACAAGTTTTGATATAAAACAATAACTGCGTAGAAAGCATACGATAACAACAACTGAGGACAACGAATCGCGAATTTAAGTTCGTTGGCAACTAAGGAGACACTTTTCCTTATTGTCCAGACAATTGTTGGTCGGTGGTGAATACAATAGGGTTCATAAGCGGAAATCACTTTGTATCCTTTCTCACAAATCCATGATTTGATGTAAGCGTCTTCATATATATGCAGATTAGAAGGGATATGAATATCTTTGACCGCTTCATATCGCACTAATAAGTCGTGGGTTCCACCTCTCTTGCCAAAAATCTTCATTGTAATTCTTTCAAATAATTTTAAGATCGTTGTGTTTTTCAGTACTGACCAAACTTCTATGCCCCAAATTGCGCCTACACCGTCTTTCAGAAGCTTCTTCGCCTTCTCGAACCATCCATTGCACAAAATGACATCACTGTCAACGAACATAAACCATTCAGTCATGACTTGTTCTATAGCTTTCTGTCTCGCTTTTCCTCTCGTTCCCTTCTCACTGAGAAGAACAACATTATTGTATTTTTTGTTAAACTTTCTAATTATCCTTAACGTTTTATCTGTTGAACAACCGTCCACCACAATTAATCGGTTAACCGGAACATTCGTGTAAATGGAGTCCAAACATTTCCCTAAGGTTTCTTCGCTGTCTTTTGTTAGGACAACCACATCTACATTCATTAGGATGTTCAACTCGGTGGTCTTGGCTATGTTTAATGGCCTACTAGGTTCTTTCAGTCAACAAAACACTTATAACATTTATGCTTAAATAACCGACCGACTTAGCCTAAGATTAAAAACCTTCAATGGAGTATTCTGTATGAGGCTCTCCTCACGCAAAGTTCTTAGCTTATTTAAACGCTCTCTTGCTTTCAATAAGCCTCATCATGTACAGTGGATGCTTACACGTCGCTGTAATTATCGCTGCAAAAGCTGTGATGTGTGGCGAAATCAGAAGCCTACAGCGGAGCTTTCCACGGAGGAAGTAATAGCGGGGCTAAATGTTCTTCGCAAAATGGGAGTGATAGAAGTTGTCCTCTCTGGAGGAAATCCCCTTCTACGTGAAGATATTGGAGAAATAATCGAATATGCCTCTAGATACTTCATCACAACAATTTATGACAATGGAAGCCAAGCGGTAAGAAAGATAAATGCGTTGCAGAAAGCGGATTTCGTCGCCATATCTCTCGATACAATGAACGAGAAGAAATATGATTATCTGAAGGGTGTCCACGGCGCTTGGAAAAACGCGCTAAATGCTGTTCAAACTCTGCATACCCAAGGAATCACAGTAGGTGTCTCGCCCACAATTTCACAACTCAACATACATGAGATTCTGGATTTTACAGATCATTTTACTGAAAGGGGAATTCCAGTCGTTTATTGTTTGTATCAGCATGATGCTCTTGACCAGCCAATGTTTCAAATAGGAGAGAAAAACAAAGAGCTTGAAATCATGGATAATGAAGCTCTCGCAAGAATCTGGGATGCGCTTGTCGAAAAGAAACAAAAATGTCAAGGAATTCTAATAACGAGAAAAATGCTAAACACCTTGAAAGGACTATGTTTAAATGGGCAAAGACCTTGGGAATGCAAAGCTCTTCAATCCTTTTTCACGATAGACCCTCTAGGCAAGGTAGCTGGTTGTCACCTTCAAAACCCCGTTACGACAGTCTTCGATTTGCCTGAAGTATGGAACAGCCAAAAATTTGAAACCTTGAGAAAGATGTACAGAGAATGCAAAAGCTGCTCCTACATGTGCTATATGTTCTATTCTCTCCACGCAAATGTCCAAGGAAATATCGAAATAATAAGAGACCAATGGAAAAACGCCAAAATAGTACTGCCTACTAAGAGACGTTGAACTTCAACGTTTGCTTAGACAAATAGCGTTCGCAAAAAATTAAAGTAAGAGTCAGAGCTTGTAGCCGATTTTTCTGAGAAATTCCTTTCTTGCCTTCACATCGCTTTCAGTTTCAATTCCTTTGCTTTTCAAACCATCAATTACGCCCAATACTCCCCTGCCTTTCCCAGTCTCACAAACAACAACCTGTAGTGGATTAGCTGTAGCGGCATAGATTGTGCACACTTCTGACACATTTTTGATTTTGCTTAAGACGTTTATGGGATAGGCGTTTTTGATGAAAATTACAAAGCAGTGACCACAGCTGAGTTCGAATGCTTTTTGAGCAGCTAGATGCTTCAGTTCCTCGTCGTTACCTTCACGCCTCACCAGACATGGACCAGAGCTTTCGCAGAAACCTATACCGAATTTCACGTTTGGAGCAGAATCTACCAATGCCTCATAAAGATCTTCGACTGTTTTTATGAAATGTGCCATGCCTAGAATAACATTGCAATCTTTTGCCACCTCAATCCTCACTACTTTGAGATCTAACATATCTTGCCATTGCCTCTAGACTAGTACTGTATTCTCGGTATTTTTTATGTTTGGTTAAGGTTTTAATGGCGATATCGCTCTGAGTCGTTCTACAATTTTTGGCAATACCTGGAGAATGTAATCTATGTCCTCTTCGGTGTTGTACATTCCAAGTGAAAGCCTTAAACTGCCACGAGCTTCTTCCGGTTTTAATCCGATAGCGAGAAGCACGTGACTTGGCTCTCCAGACGTTGAGGAACATGCAGATCTTGAGGAGGCAGCTATTCCTTCTGTGTCGAGGCCTAGAACCACGGCTTCCCCTTCTATGAAAGAGAATCGGAAATTAGTGTTGTTGGGAAGTCTCTTTGTGGGGTGCCCGTTAAGGTATGCGGCTTTAATTTCTAACACGCCTTTTATCAGTTTGTCACGCAGGTGGGTAAGGCGTTCTGTCTCTGGCTTCATTTCTTTTTTTCGAAGTTCCACTGCTTTGGCAAATCCCACTATCCCCGGTATGTTTTCTGTTCCCGACCGTAAGCTGAATTCATGTCCACCTCCGTGTATTAAGGGCTCGATTTTAAGGTCCTTGTTGATATATAGAGCACCTACTCCCTTAGGCCCATATAATTTATGAGCGTTGATTGTCATGGAATCAAAGTTCATCTCTTTGACATTGATTGGTAGTTTGCCGAAGCTTTGAACTGCGTCTGTGTGGAAAAGGGCACCGTGTTCATGGCATACCCTCGCGATTTCTCTAATTGACTGAATTGTTCCGATTTCATTATTCCCGTGGACAACAGATACAAGTGTCACGTTTTCCTTCAGCGCCTCTTCAAGAGCATCCATTTTCAAAAAGCCATATTGATCAACTGGCAAGTATGTAACTCTAAACCCTTGCTTTTCCAGCCATTTTGCAGAATTTATTATGCAGTCATGATCAATTGTTGAAACAGCGATGTGGCATCGGGTTTTGCCTTCTTTGAAGGCATATCCTTTCAGTACTAAGTTGTTAGCTTCTGTTGCGCTTCCCGTGAATATCAATTCGTCTGCATCAGCGTTCATCAACTTCGCGATAGTCTCTCTGGACTTTTCTAAGGCCCTTTTTGCCTCAGCACCGAAAGAGTTTAAGGAGGAAGCATTACCGTAGAATTTGGTGAAGTAAGGTTTCATAGCTTCAACTACATGAGGGTCAACTGGTGTAGTAGCGGCATAGTCAACATAGATTTTTTTAATCGCGAACCACTCCTTCAATAAAAGATAAGGGAAGATGTTTTAAACTATTCTTTCAAACACCTGAAGAGTTACCGCAGCAAAATTTGGTGCTTTCCATAACCAATATAAAAAAGCGTGTGTGTATGTTTCATGATAGAGAGATGAAGAAGCTTTATTTTTTGTCACTTGTTCTTCTGCTAATTCCAATAATCCCAATTGGCGGAAATATAAAAGGATCTGGTGACGCTCAAAACCTAAGCACTATCGTCCACACCGTCCCAATAAACGTTGTTTTTGTTGGTTTCAAAGAAGAAGTGGTTGACACCAATTTCATCGATTTGAATATCCAGAAAAGCCATCAATTCAGCCACGGAGATTATACGATGCATTATAATTTTAATGTCAGCTACCGATTTGCGAATTCTTCATATTACACAACGTTGAGAACTTTCATCTTAGCAAATTCTGTGAATGGCACGGATACCACGTCAGCATTGAATGGCACGGCTTTGCAAACCCAAAAGGTAACAGGTGCAAAAATGTCGATTTTCCTGTCTCAATCGGGCAGAGCGATAAATGCTGTGGCGGTTGAAGAATGGTTTGCGGCAAATCCCTATGTAGCGGGTTTAGAGTCCTCATATTGGTTCTACGTTATGAATTTCACCGAGTTCGATTCGCCAGATCATAGTTTAGAGCACTGGTATAACACCACTGAGCTGGATTTTGAGGCAAACAACATGCGTGACTTCTGGAGACTTGAATGGGATAATGCTTTAAACCCAAACGTTAAGTTTCCTTATGCTTGCTTCACTTCTCAGAGCAGAGTTTTCTTCATTGACCCTTCTGCATTTCAATGGTATCTTACGTGGGCGAGAATTTGGTGGGGGCTTTCAGTAAGCGGACCCAAGTATGACTACTACTATGAAGACTTGGACGAATTCTTGGCTACACATGATGTTGGCACTAGCCAAGGAAAAACCGATTTAGCCTACTATCTCGCAGGATGGATAGACGACACGGTAACAACATGCTTGGTCCTGATCTCTGGACCAGCATCGATACGTCTAAAGCTGAATCCATGTCAATTCAGGTACTTGTCCTTAATAATGCTTCAGATTCCGGTTACTCAAACGAGGTCATGCGCTGGATAATTAACTCCACGTTCGCCGAAGAGGCAATAGCAGATTTGGCGCCGTTCATAGATGTAGAAGTTATAGTGGAGTTTCAAAATCTTTCCAATTACCCTCAATTAGAAGCTATTTTTGACGATGCGGTAATCGAGAAACAGAACGGTTGGACATACTACGATAGATATCAAGTTTGGAACGGTCTCTACAGTGTCAGAAATACGTACTTCAACTTGAGCGCAGCTGACGTGGTAATCAATGGCTACGTGTTCTTAGAAAAGAATATGAGCATGATGATCTACGGCGGAGAATATACAGGGTTAGGTGGAGTGGGACAAATATTGGTAATGAAAGAGGTGGGGCGTTATTTTCAAGAAGATGGAATTTCGTCAAAATCCGGGCTTGGACTGGTTTTAATCCATGAAGCTGGTCACAACCTTGGCTTTCCTCACACTTTCATTCATGGGGTTGCCTATGCGGGAGACTTTGCTTTCGATGTTATGGGCTACTACCCTTACTCGTTTTTCTTTACTCAGATGAGGAAGGACTGCTTTAGAAGACTAGTGGTCGATTTCAGGGTTCTCGGTTTGCAAGGGCACATTGATGAAGACCTTGCTCTTTATAGCCGCAAGAACTCGACATCCATCATAGAAGAAGAATTCCACAAAGTGTACGCGAAGATTAATGAAACACTTCAACTTCACGACGAACTACGATACCTTGAAGCTTACGACAAAATTCTGGAAGCAGAAACCTTGGAACTAAGCCTGCAAGAGCTGATTTGGATTTACCTCTGTGACTTAGATAATGATGGAGTAGTAAAAATCTACGATGTTGTCTTGGCGGCGGCAGCATACGGCTCAAAACCAGGCGACGGCAATTGGAATCCAAGCGCAGACTTAATCCAAGACGGTGTAATCGATATATACGATATTGTCGTCATAGCCAACTACTATGGTGAGAAGTGCCAGGAGAACTAGCGGGTCCGAGGGGATTTGAACCCCTGGTCTTCGGCTCCGAAGGCCGACGCCTTATCCAGACTAGGCTACGGACCCACAGAGAGATAGAGAATAGGTGATTAAAGATTTTCTTTCTGAAAATGCTTATAATTAGCAATAGTTTATTCTAATTTCGCGACAGTGAACTGCGGGCCGGTAGCTCAGCATGGCTGGAGCGTTCGGCTGATAACCGAAAGGTCGAGAGTTCAAATCTCTCCCGGCCCACTTTTGGGGTATAGTCTTCTATAATCATTCTCCAAATAGCTTTTTATGGTTCCGTGATTATTCTTTCTTCTCGTATGTTTGGGAGAAGTTGGTATGCAAAAAACAACCAGTATTTTTGTAGGTTTTGCACTAATAATTTTGTTATCAGGTGTTGACATTCAGGCTGCCGTTCAGCCTACGTTGACAAGTGCGAGCTCTATAATTCCGCCAAGAACTGGGTCCAATTTGAGGGAGCTTGTTGAAGAGCTTATCAAGGCAACCACGAATATGACTGATACCGATGGTGATGGTCTTCCAGATTCGGTGGAGGCTGTCATCGGCACTGATTTCAACAGCACTGACTCGGACTTTGACTTGTTGTATGACTACGATGAAGTGCAGAATGACTCAGACCCGCTGGATCCAGATTCGAACAGCGACGGATTGCCCGATTACAACGAAGTGTGCAACGTGACTTCTCTGGATATCGACGGTGACAACATCTCGAATGTATGGGACTTTGACAATGATGGAGATGGTTTGAACGATGAAGTCGACCTGTCGCCTTTCTCCAAGTCTAGCATGCACGATGCGTTTCATTTTGACATAAACATGAGCGGCAAGCCAACCTACATAACGTTACAGTTGAAGCCTAGAAACCCTGAGAATTTGAAGCTTTACTATCAGTTGTGGGACTGGCCTTACGATCGTGAAGGCTCCATGAAGGATATGGACAACTCAAAGGAAGACATTAAAGTCGTTCCCCAACTCAATGTAACTGTTAATGTCCCACCGAACCAATCAGATGTTGCAGACTACGGAATTCTTGTAACCGATAATGGCATGCATGTGCCCGTGTATCCTGTCTGGGAAAACGACGCTATCGTTGCCTTCACTGCCCTAGTATTCTACAATGCTTCTTCTCCAATGACTCTCTCGATGGATGCTGAACTCATGTGGCGTGTCATTGGGTCCAATGATGAAAAAGCCACTGCTTTAAGGACATATGATGGATTCTATGTTTCTGTTGCGTCCAATGGTGTTGTGGTTGCTAATGCAACTCAAGTTACCAGTTTTGAGACGTTACAGTGGATCGAACTAGGCGAGAATAAAGTGGCTCTCAAGGTTCATGATGGACCGTATCTTTCTGTGATTGGTGATGGTTCGATTATTGCACAAGGCTATGAGATAGGCAGCATGCAGACCTTCGAGTTAATTAAAGGCAATGACACGGTGTCTCTAAAGGCGTATAATGGCAAATATGTTTCAGTTGCAGCGGACGGAACTTTTGTTGCCCGCAGCGATTCTATAGGGAACATGGAAAGTTTTGAACTTGTCGATAGGGACTATCTTAGTGAGTGGACTATTCTCGCTACATACAATGAGCCCTTTATGTTAACTGGGTTTACCATTAGTGAAAGCTATGGTTCGGATCTCGGGTTGTTCTATAGCGAGGATAAGGATGAAACGATTAGGGCTAACATGTTGCTGGGTTACGATTTTCTGAGGAATTCAACAACACATCTATCCGACATGCCGTCAATCCTTGAGAACTACAATGTAAATGTTGAAAGTCTACTTGGTTCATTTTCGAACAAGGACGCGGCCCTCGTGGAAATGAGCAACACTATGATACCTCAAGCCTTGAGTTCATTGCCTCACAGTCAAGTCTTTCCTGTAATTATCTGTATTGAAGAGAACCTCACAATGGTTGAGATGTCTCAACTTGTTTCCAGCTCATACATTTTGGGAGACTGGTATTCTGTAGATTTGGTTGTTGAGCTAGAAAACGCGTTAATAAATTCGAGGATGTTGAAGACCAACTTCTATAATACAACTGGCTACGTGGCACTTGAGATAGAGGATATCATGCGTCATGTAGATGGTTGGCAGTTGAGTGAAGAAGCAGGTTTTAGCGCGTCAAGTCTGATTTTAATGTGGAACACGGGCGAACAGTCTATCACCAGTAAGGGTTCTCAAGAAATTGTTGCTCAAGCTCCTGAGGCATTCTTGGCGGTTCCTCTTGCCTTTGAGAGTTTGATGCTTGCTGCTCGGGGAGGGCTAGGGCTGAAGGCGTATCAATCTCTAAAGTTCTTGAGAATGAAAGGTTGGACTAGTGCCTCCATAGCGAAGATGTTGAAGACAGGAGGCAAGACTGGCGGATTTAGACTTTGGGCGAAGATGTGTAACAAATTGACTAAAGCCAAGCAGGGATGGGCTGGAATCAAAGGGCTAAAAGTGCTGAAAAATGTGATGAAGGGTTTGGCAGTTCTCGGTGTAATCCTGGATGTAGGTTTATCAATTTTGTCAGGGTTTATGATTGCTGATCAGATCGGGGGCCATCTGGGTAAATCGATTGGTGCATCATATGGCATGATCGCCGCTACCTACGCTATTATCTATACAGGTATTCTCATTGCCATTGGACAAATCCCATATGTTGGTTGGATTATTTCGCTCACTATTGTCATAGCTGACATTTTCGGCGGTTTTTCAGATGCCTTGATGGGGTGGCTGATGGATCTTTTTGGTCCTGATGACTTGTCAGTAGTAACGCCTTGGTTGGAAGACATAAACGTGACCAACGTAACTGTTTGGGACAAGGACAATAATGGACTTGACGTTGGAGACCGCATCAGTATTACAGTACAAACAACAAGCAAGGTTAACGTTACGTCTGGTAGAGAGACGGGGTGGGCTGCGAAAAGCTGGTATCGTCCTTACCTAAGTATTAGTGCTCCGAGGGGTTCCTTCTCAAATACGAGTATGACTGGGATTCCGCCAGAAGATACTTGGATTGTGGAGCAGGGAGTCAATTGGAAGACAGAGGAGTATGAGACAGGTGCTTGGATAGAGCCTGGAATTGGTATGCCCAACTTTCCTGTGAATGTTCGGATAAACTTTGATTATGGACTTTGGCATATTTGGGAGCATTTCATTTTCTATTTGGTTTACTGGGAATGGTGTCGTCATGAAGACCTGCAAACAGGTGTGTCATCATCTCATTTCACTACGTTGCGTTATGATGTGCTTCCTGGAAGCATTGATGATTTTGCGAGATGGAGAGGCGTTACACCGTTGGATCACGATGGTGATGGTCTTAGGGACAGTAACGAGACGATAAGTGATCCTTGGAAATATGACACTGACGCTGATGGATTGAATGACAAGTTTGAGGTTGAAACTGGAACTGATCCAAGGAAGTACGATACGGATGGTGACGGGTTAATTGACAAGTTTGAGTTTGTTTATGACACGAACGCAACAAACAGGGACACTGACGGCGATGGGCTCCCCGATTATTTGGAGGTCGCAGGATGGATGATTGGCTTCAACTATACTGGCGATCAGAATAAACCGTTTACGATGCGTGTTTACTCTGACCCAAGGGTTCCGGACACTGATGGCGATGGAGTGGATGATGAAGCAGAATACTGGAGCGATTTGAATCCGCGGTCTCAAGACACCAATGGTGACGGAATAAAAGATGTTGCAAAACAGGGGTCTCTTACACAAATTTGGTTTGAAACTAAATGGGAAATACCCTTGGACATTGAACACACTGTGAGTGATATGGCGGTTGACTCTAATGGAACCGTCTATGTAGCACTACTTCAGGACTCTGAAATTCTGAAGTATAGTTCAGACGGGACTTTAAATGCGACATGGGAAGACAAAATAGGTGTTCCCTTCTCTGTCGCTGTCGATGAAGAAAATGGTTATGTTTACGATTTCTTTGGGACTTGGGTTTACGACCACTATTTTTATGGCATCCAAACTTTCGACTACAATGGAACTTGGATTAAAACATGGGGTCAAGGTGATCGGCCAATAGCGTTAGATGTTGACGCAAACGGCTATGTATATGCTGCCAGAGGAGCTCTAGATTTTGGGTGGCCAAAACGAGACATAATGATTGTCGAGAAGTACCATTCTAATGAGACACTCATAACTTCATGGGGTAATTACGGTCCCGCTCCAGACCAGTTCAATAGAATTGTTGGCATAGCAGTTGATGGCAAAAACGGCTACGTCTACGTCATCGACAAAGCAACATCTGACTTCCCAGACAGGGAAGATCGCATCGCAAAGTTTGATACTGATGGAAACTGGCTCACTGACCTGCCATACACTTTCAATAATCCCACAGGAGTAGAAGTTGACTCAGAAGGATTCGTTTATGTTGCAGATACAGATAATCATCGCGTCCACAAATTCGACTCTAACGGAATGAACATAACATCATGGGGCGAATACGGTCTCGAAGATGGACAATTTGTAGACCCCTACAGATTGGACGTTGATGCGGAAGGAAACATCTACGTACTTTCATGGGGCTCTGTGCAACCGAATACATGGCCTGCCTGCCGGGTACAGAAGTTTTCCCAAAGTCCTACCCGCCCAATCAGGGAGGATGTCCTTCCAGACAGGGATGGCGACGGACTAGAAAATGACGAAGAAAATTCTGGTTGGACAGTGGTCTTCACGAATACAACTGGCACTTTCACGATTTCAGTGACTAGTGATCCTCTGCTAAATGATACAGACACTGAAGGTCTAACAGACTATCAGGAATATGGTCTATTAACAAATCCGAGGGACCCAGACACCGACGATGACGGATTAACAGACTTTGAAGAATGGAAAGGATTCCCTTCACAAACAAATCCGAACCACTGGGACACAGACGGGGACGGACTAGGAGACGGCGTCGAAATCACATATGGCAGCGACCCAACAAAAATCGACACCGATGGCGATGGCCTATTAGACCCCGAAGAGTTCCTGTTCAACTCAGACCCTAATGACCCAGACACCGACGATGACGGGCTCTCAGACTATGAGGAGAAACTTTTCAATTCAAGCCTCACCAACCCAGACTCAGACGATGACTTCATGTTTGATGGCTATGAAAAAACCGCAGGCACTGACCCGCAAAACAGCGACACGGACAACGATAACTTACCAGACGGCTACGAGATACTTCTAGGCACGGATCCCCTGAGCAACGACACTGACGGAGACAACCTCTCCGATGGCACTGAAGTAAACTTGTGGCTTAATCCCCTGTCTAACGATACAGATGGCGATGGGCTCTTGGATTCAACAGAACTGGAAAAGGGCACCAACCCTTGGAACAGAGACAGCGACTTCGATGGCATACCCGACGGCGAAGACCTTGATTCGAACAGCACACATGTGCCAAACATAATCCTGTCATTCGATCCAGACAATGCCACTAACGAGTTCGCAGGGAAACTTGCGCAATACACCAACGTAACAATTGTCTCAAAAGATGAACTTCTGATGAACTACACAGATGCACGTTACATAGTGCTTGTTGGAAGACCCGACGGAAACGGAACAGTTGGAACCCTCATCCACGACCTTCTGCTTGATTCTGGAGATGCCCTGACAAAGATGACTGAGTCGGATGCCAATCGGTTCGCAGTTAGACACGGATTATGGAACAACACTCAGACGATAATAATGCTATCGTATCCCTACCCCATGGACCACGTCAGAGTGCTTGACATCCTAAGAAGCAAAACTGTGACAATACTGTCAAACTCGGCTATAATTGAGTATAACATGAGCGTAGCAGTGAGTTATCCTGCTGGAGGATCCTTGAACCACTCCGACGTTTCATATAATTTCTTCAAGATAGATGAAATCGACACGGTGAAAGCAACCGACTCCATTATCAATGCCATTCTGGAAAAAGCAGTAAAGCCAAGAGTTGAAATCAACAGATACAACGCCTCCACAACACCCTTCGAACTCACCCACACATCTGGCCTAGCCTCCAACGAAAAAGCAGTAGGAAAGTACTTCCAAATAAACGTAAGCGAAGACATCCAAAACAAAACCTCAGAGATCGTAGAAGCAGCGCTTATCCAAATATACTACGCAGAGTCCGAACTGGATAGAACTGGAGACGGAGACGCCAACGACCTTGACGATTTCCTTGAAAGCACGTTAACACTGTACTTCTTCGATGAATCCACTGGCTCATGGACAAAACTATCTGGATATTTGGATGGGGTGATCGACGTTGGGGTTAACACTACGGATATTGAGCTTTATGGCAAGAAATACGCGGGCTATGTTTGGGCTTACGTATCGCACTTCTCATTGTACGGGCTCGCAGGTCTTACGGGTAATCGTCCCCCAGATGTTTCAGACGCACGTCCAAGCATAGAATACCTTTGGTCGCCAAACCACAAATTCGTTGACGTAACCATCGAAGGCGTCACAGATCCAGACGGTGACGAAATTACAATAACTATACTCGGCATTACAAGCGATGAGCCCACCTCTAAACATGCGCCAGATGCATATGGAGTTGGAACCAGCGTAGTCAGCTTAAGAGCCGAACGACTAGGAACAGGCAATGGTAGAGTCTACGTGATCACGTTTGTAGCCAGCGATGGAAGAGGCGGAGAAACCATAGGCACCGTGACTGTCTACGTTCCACACAACCAAAAAGGATGCATTTGCATAGACGACGGGCAAAAGTACGACGCTACAGAGACAAACTAAGGGCGCACTCGAGTTTAAAACACTCCGTATCTTTTCCACTGAGCCATCAAGCAAAACCAGCGGAATCTTTGCCCGAAGGCATCAACAAGCTTCTCTGCAACTTGCCTCGCAAGAGTGATTTTCTCATCGTAACTCAATCTATATTTATTGTTCTTAACGGCTGCCTAAGTTCGCGATTGCATAGAAAAAAAGGGGGGTTTCAAATCTCTCCCGGCCCACTTCAGAATTTTTCCTGGACCATTGTTTCAGATTTTTTTAGGGGTTACTTACGTTTTTTGAAGAGGGTCCAAACTGTATTTTTTTCCGTATCTAATCGTCTGAACGTTACTGCTTATCTTTTTGAACAATTGCTGGTTTTCCGTGTGTATCGGAAAAATTTTCTTTGGCTTGATGTAGTTGATTAGACCCGTTAATTGATCTCTGTTTAGGTGGCCGGAAGCATGCAGTTGATGAAACTGTATTTTAAAATGGTTGAGCCAGTTATGCATTACCCGATCTTCAATGTCTTCTTCACTGTAAGGTTCGCTCATGCTATGGATAAAATGGCTGCCTGGTTTCGGCTTAATGTCAATTAGCTCTGCAAATTGATGAAAATCCAAATCCATGACCAGTTTGCTCTGATTTTTGTGCACAAATTCATAGGTCGCCATTTTTTCTATGAAATCTCGCTCCCAAACATAATAGTCCTTTTCCTCGAACCCTCCGGACTTTTTCCGTTTGTAATAAACCAGAATATTCTTGTCCTTAAACGGGTCAGGAAGATCAAGGCGTCTATCTTCCACAAGTCTGCTTAGCAAATGAGCGGTTTTTAAAGAAATAACAATCTTTCTATCGTTGCTCTTAGCCACATTGTAGAAACTCCTGAACCTGTCCATATCCCTACTGTAACGAGTAACAAACACAATCTTATCCGTTGAGGAAACAACCTTGCCGCTTAGTTTCTCAACCTGCAACTCAGAATAGTTCTTTCGTTTTTCCTTCTCGACCATTTTAGTACCTTCGCATATCATGGCCACAGGTTCCGATTCACGCGCTTTGTCTGCGAATTCTTCAGTCATATCATTCCTAGGACCGTGAGCCCTAAGATCTCCAGTGTACACGATTGTGCCTTCAGACGTATGAACTAAAAAGCCGTACGCAGCAGGGATTGAATGATCAACATGAACAGGCTCCACCACTATTCTGCCCACGTTAATTTTGTCTCCAGTTCGAAACGTCTCATACCAACGCTCTCCGTAACTGCAGAAACTGCTGGTCTTCTCCATCGCTTCCAAAAACAGTTTGGTGCCTTCACCAAGATACACAGGTATCTCTGGGTCTAAAAACTCGATATGTTTCACGTGATCGAAGTGGGCGTGGGACAAAAACACAGCGTCAAACCTTGGCTTCACATAAGGAACATCCGTGAACTGCAGTTGCTCCTTCGCATACAAACCTTTCAATTTTGGCAGCAAACCAAACTCAAAATAATCCCCTAACCCGTTGATGGCTCGTGGAGACAGCCAACCCGAAAAAAAATCACAGCCCAATGTGAAAGATTGACCGAAATCCAAGAAAACCCTGACACCGCCATCTTCTAACAAGACCTTGTTTCCACCAATCTCATCCACTCCGCCGTAAAACGTCAAACTCACCATTCCAAACAGACCACCATCAATACTCACTCAACTACACAATTCAAACGATTCTTCTAATCATTTAGCAATTCTAAACTTAAAACCTTAATTCAGAAACAATCAACCTAAAAAAGGGCGCGCACATTCTTTCTTTATTGATTTTGTCATGCTCATACGCGTACCTGTTCATGTCGCATCCTTATACCATAACATTTAAGACATATGCTTCTAATGAACAAGCCTGATAACAACTGGTGTAAATACATGTCAGATAAAGAACAAACCGAAATCGAGGCATCTGCCGAAAAAGTGGAAAGCGAAGAGGCGACAAAGGAAAAAGAAGTTATACCCCGCAAAACACCTCGCAAAGACCAAAACACAGTCTACATTGGAAACAAACCTCCAATGAATTATGTCATGGCAGTCATCACAGCTTTCAATATGAGTGACACGGATAAAGTCGTCCTAAAAGCGCGAGGTCGCGCCATAAGCACGGCTGTTGATGTTACTGAAATCCTCCGCAACCGATTCTTCAAAGACGCCAAAGTAAACGCTATCTCCATAGGTACAGAGCAGATCACACCCAGAGAAGGCGGCAACCCAAGAAATGTCTCAACAATGGAAATTATCATTAAAAAATGAGAACCATTGGAGAAAACAGATCCGCCTATCCACTCTATTTTTGTAGAGGTGACGGTTTCTGCGCACGCGGTGTTCTTGAATAATAAAAATGAATCCATGCACAACTGCAATGCCAATGCGTGCGCATGCACTTTTCCATGACCCACATTATTCTCTTCGCCATACGTTATAGGGGCATTGGTTCCAACAGTATCTGCTACCTTTAAACACACATCCTTTGCATTCTGATCTGCTAAAAGGCTTTTGTTTTCTCATTAACTCCCAGATAAAAACTGTCAAACTGCTTTATGAATTATCCCTTTGGGCGTCCCCTAACATGCTTCTTGTAATGAAGTAGTTTTTCTCTTTCTTCTTTTGGCAGGAGAAAAGCAGGTAGCGTCTTTGTTTTCCTTGGTCGCCCCCAATTCTTCAGGGTAGTAACATTGATTTCCTCTGTCAAGAATCACCCTCCTATTATCACGTGGTAAAGGGAGGGTTTGATTCTTCACCTTAGACTATTTAAGTTTAGTGAACACAGTAGATAATTTGAAGCTTATTGGTGATTTGAGTATGGGGAAAAAGAAGCTTTCACGTGTAAAGAGAAGGATGTTAGAAAGACAGAGAGAACCGCCTATCTATAGTTCTGAAAGTCTTCGTCAAGCATATGAACAGAAAAACAGGTGGGTAAACAAGGTTCAAAAAAGAAAAGAGTGATGGTCACACCATGGATTTCTTTAAGCCCTTCGCGTTATGGGGATATTCTTGATTATTCTGCGCGCCCATAATCCTTTGCATATTTGGCGAGTAGATTATTCGTAGAATATCAGTTGCTGTTCTTCGAGCATCCTGTGAAGCTTGTGCACGGCACCATGGACGTCCTGTTCTCTTTTGCCTCCAGTGCAAACAAGGTTCCCGCTTGCGAATATCAGTATGACCACTTTAGGTTCGTCCATCCTGTAGATCAAGCCTGGAAACTGCTCTGGCTCATACATCGCTTTTCCAAGCGTGAAAACTGCCTTCTCCAAATCTATCTTTCCACCTAACCTTACAGAAGCAACGATGTTCACAACCTTAAAGTCCGGCTTGCCGATGATGATTATTCCGCCCTTTTTCAGTTCTTTAACAACTGTCATAACAGCTCTCCTGGATTCCTTCTCCGATTTTGCTCCTGTGCAAACCATTTTTCCAGTGCTAAAAATCAACGTAGCCGTCTTCGGTCTCTTAAGCCTAAACACAAGTCCAGGAAACCGTTCTGGGCGATATTCAACCCCTGGATAACCTTTCACAACCGCGTTTAAGTCAATCTTCTGGTTTAAAGCGGCAGAAGCAACAACGTTTTCAATGGTTATTTTGGCTTTAGTCTTTGGCATTAAACACAGCTCGCATAGTGAAGTGTTTAAACACCTGTTATAAAGCCTTAGATTCAAGAGGTGGATATTTCTCTGCACAACTTTTTTGTTGCATGTATGCATCAATCCGTAATGATCAGCAAGTTCAAATTGCTGAGCAAATTCTGGAAAAAGCTAACCGATATGTCGAGAAAATCCCCGGACAGTGAATGCATGCACAGCAAACAACGTTAAGGAATTCTATGCGAAAATACCCGACGCCTTGAATATAGTTAGAAAATACAGAAAAAGGCTTATCGAAGGAGACATTCCAATTTGGGACTTAATTATCACTAAGCGACTCTCCAAGTCTCTAGACAGCTACAAACAAAAAGTCAGCCAAGTCATCGCCGCTGAACAACTTCTAAAAGAGGGAGTCAAAGTACCCGCTGGAAAGAACGTTAGATTCCTTTTCACCAGTGCAGACAACAAACATTATGAACGAAGAGTTAGAGCAGAAGAACTAATTGAAGAAAACATTTACTCTGACGTTAAAAAATATCTTTCGCTTTTGTATATAGCAGCCTCAAACTTACTAAGTCCTTTTAGCTATTCAGCAAAAGACGTCTACGACTCAGTTAGAGGCCTTCAATGCGCAAAACTCGTCCAGTTCTGACCAAAGCCGCGCTTGTTCTTCATCATAAGTGACACCGCGCCACAACAGATTTTGAGTTCTCGTAACTAGTTTTATGCGCATACGCAAAGCTTATCTGAATTGTTCACGTCGGCTTTTGTGAGATGACATTTATGCGCACTTGGAAAGCTGCTAAGAATGCTCTTGAATGTGTCTTTGAAGCTGCTGTCGGGGAAAGAGCCGTCATAGTTTGTGATGATGAAAAAGCAGAAGTGGGAGAGGCTTTCTCTCAAGGGGCATTAGCTTTAGGACTTTGGGGAAGACTTGTTACTCTAGAAACAACAAAAGGGTTCAGAAAAGAGGTCCCCAAACATCTTCTCGAAGTTCTAAGTGCAAAGCCTGACATATACATTAACCTGCTACGAGGGATTAGAGAAGAGACGCCGTTCAGAATCAAGCTCATTCATTTAGAGACTAGGGACAAAAGATCTCGTCTGGGACACTGCCCAGGAGTAACCTTAGATATGCTTAGTGAAGGGGCCTTAGCGTTGACTGTGGAAGAACATGAAAAGATGCAGGATTTTGCGCAAAGGCTAATGTTAAAATTAGATCAAACAACTAAGGTTGAAGTAACATCTCCTTCAGGCACTGAGCTCACATTTAGCACCGAGGGAAGACCATTCTTCACCGACACCGCCATTGATTGGAAGAAGATGAAATGGATGAACCTGCCTACGGGAGAGGTCATAGTAGCACCTGTTGAAAACTCGCTGGAAGGCACACTTGTATGTGACATAGCTATCGGCGGAGTTGGACCCTTGAAAAGCCCTGTTGAGTTTATAGTGAAAAAAGGCATAGCGAAGGATACTAGTTCACAAGACAAGGAGACATTGCAGCAAGTTAACAATACCATGGAGACGGATGCTTGGGCAAAAGTTGTAGGTGAGTTTGCTTTCGGAATAAATCCCAAGGCGAGGTTCGTTGAGGAATTTCTGGAAGCAGAGAAAATTCTTGGGACAATCCACATTGCCTTTGGACACAACACTGACATGCCTGGCGGAAAGAATCCATCCAGCAATCACATGGATTTACTGGTCTCTGAGCCAACGGTAAAAGTAACCAAGAGAAACAGGGAGATAATAGAAGTTCTGAAAGATGGAGAGTTTAAAATTCAGTGGAAATGAACACATACATATGCGTAGACATCATTGGACTTTAATCTCCCAACCTATCAACCTCATTTCATCCACATTCACTTCATGTTTGCGATGTACATCGTATGCACCACTGGCAAGAGGTCAAATCCTATGCACTCGTTACAAATTAACTCATGAACGGTCCTACTCATGATTTCCAAATACTTTTCTAGTTAGAGACAGAGACGTACTCGAAACAGTTTTCTATGGAAGGCTCCACTTTAGTTTCGGTTACAGCATGATAAATCTCAGAGATGTAAAAGATGCAAGAGAAACAATAAGAAATCTAGTTAAGAGAACACCTCTAGTGCGTTCTCAATCTTTAAGCGATTTCTGTGAGGGGCAGGTGTACCTGAAACTTGAAAATCTGCAAATAACTAACTCCTTCAAGATAAGAGGCGCTCTTAACAAGATGCTGCATCTGAATATCGAAAAAATGAAACAAGGAATTGTCACCGCCTCTGCAGGAAACCACGCCTTAGCAGTTGCCATCGCCGCAGAAAGGTTAAACATTCCCGTCAAAATAATAGTTCCAGAGAATACGTCTAAGGTGAAAATCGGTAAAATCAGGAAACATAATGTAGAACCAATTCTGTACGGAGAAATTTACGACGAAGCAGAACAGAAAGCGATAGAGCTAGCAAGGAAAGACGGGTTAATCTATATCTCTCCCTACAACGACCGATTTGTCATCGCAGGGCAGGGAACAATTGGACTAGAAATTCTTGAAGATTTACCAGATGTCGATACTATAATAGTGCCTGTTGGAGGCGGAGGTTTAATTTCGGGAATAAGCCTCGTCATAAAAACCGTTAAACCGACCGTGAAAATTTTGGGAGTGCAATCAGAGGCTTCGCCAGCCATGTACGAATCATTGAAAGCCGGCAAAATTGTCGATGTAGAAATGAAGGAATCTATCGCAGATGGCTTGTTTGGGGGTATCGAAAAGGGATCTCTCACGTTCGAGATTGTCAAAAACTATGTTGATGAGCTCTTGTTGTGTAAAGAGGAAACAATAAAAAAAGCAATCTGTTTGCTTTGGGCTAGGGAAAAACAGGTTTCAGAAGGTGCAGGAGCCGCAGCTATTGCCCCAATAATAGAAAATAAACGCATGTTCACAGCAAAAACGGTCGTTGCTGTGATAAGTGGAGGAAACATCGAAGAAAAGCTCTTCCGTAACCTAGTAGCTTCAGAAACGAACAATTGTACGCGCAAAAACATGCGACCTGAGAATTGAATTGACGATTTGCATCTCTTGTTACAACTCATCTAGAAAAAGGTAGACTGCGGAGGAAGTCTCCACGCTTTAGTGGGGTTTATGTCTCTCTATGTTAATTTTCTAACTCTTTACTCTGTTTTGCAAAGAATATCGCGAGTTGGTTATTCACTCTGTTTTTCTTCTTCCATTTCCAGCGTTAATGAACCTTTGTAACCACATTTCTCGCATACATATCGCTCCGGCAGAAGCCAAAGATCGAATTTACTTGACAGATGTATGTATGGGTTGCCGCATTTTGGGCAATATTTTTTGGTTGGGTTTCTGCGTTTCAGACTGCTAAGTATTTCGCGCAAAGTTCGTAGTTGTCCCAAGTTTTATTCACCTTGGACTTATTGAAGTTCTATGTTTTGCTCCGGAAAACCTAGCTGCATGAGAAATGTTTTAACTCTGTCTCTGTGGTCTCCTTGAAGAATTATTTGGTTGTTTTTGGCGGTTCCGCCGCATGCACAGAAATTTTTAAGCTTCTTTGCTAGTCGTCCAAGGTCTTGGGTTTTATCATCAATGCCCTCAATTATTGTTGCTGGTTTTCCCCATTTGCGGCTTTCTCGGCGTATTTTTATGCGCTGTTGTTCTTTGCTGATTTCGCCGCACACACATATGTCTTTGGGGAGTCCGCATATTGGACAAATTTCTGCCATGTTGCTCAACTAGCTAAAGAATGTTGGCGATATTTAAGATTTTCAATGCTAAAATATGAACTTGGTCAGTATGGAGTTTAGCGCGTTTAACTGTGTAGGTTATTCATTCGTTTGTCTGGATGCACGTGTGCAGGCGAATTGAGCAAGTGCATAAAGAAGAGCAACGTTCGTGCGTAAGGCAAGAATTTTGACCTGAACAGTTGCTTCAGGGTTCTAGAGCAGAAATGAAGAATGTGTGAACTTAAATAAGCTTATGGCAAACTATCCATGTGTGTTAGGCATTGTTGTGAAAATAGAATGGGTGTCGAAGAAATTATACAGCGCATCCTTTCGCATCGGCAGGGTTTGACTCGTGAAGAAGTAGTAATGGCTATAGAGAAGAAGAAGGATGTTAGCGGAGGATTGCTGACAGATGAAGCCTCTGCGCGGTTGGTGGCTACAGAATATGGAGTGAAAATTGAATTTAGAAAGCCCCGTCCAAGAATTTACATTCATCAGCTCGTTTCTGGTCTAACTGATGTAACTGTTTCTGGTCGTGTGTTGCTTGTTAGTACGCTACATGTATTTCCTCGACCAAACGGAAATGGTCAGGTAGCCCGGCTTCTAATTGCGGACAAGACAGGCTCTATTGAGGTTGTTTTATGGAATGAAAAAGCAGAATCCACTAGGAAAATTAAACTTAGACAGATAGTAAAAGTCTCGCATGGATATGTTAGGCGGTCTAGACGTGGCGAGATGGAATTACATGTCGGACAGCGAGGCAGCATTCAAGTTGCTCCTTCTGACGTAGAGGAAAGCGACTTCCCCTCTATCAATGATTTCGTCGAAAAGATTGCTAATATAACTGAAGTGCGCAGAAAAGTCAACGTAGAAGGAGTGATTCAAAGCGTATATCCCGCGTCCACATTTCAGCGGCGAGATGAAACACAAGGTCGAGTAATGCAAATGGTACTAAAGGACAAAACTGGACAGATTCCTGTTGTGTTTTGGAATGAGAAGGTGGAAGATGTGGTTGACGCGAAGGAGGGAATGGCTGTTTTACTGATGAATGTGAAAGTGAGAAAGAACCGTCGAGATGGACTGCTAGAGTTGCATGTAGATGATTTCGCTAATGCAGAAATTCTAGATAACCCAGAGAACTTCCGCATTTAATATTTGAAGGGATGGTAAGGTCAGCCTTTATTGAGGGAACTGCGGCTAGAAATCGTACACTTAGAAATCACTGCAAGAAGTTGAGCAGTAATTGTGGAAACATTCATTTCCGCTGCACAGTAGAGACATCTCCCGCATTTCCCCTTTTTTTCTGTAAAAACCAGCGTTTAAGGTCGTGTTAGCTCTGTGAGTACTCTCAAAATCTCTTGGGCGCTGACTCCTATTGTGGTTGAGACTTTGTTGATGTCTTCTTTTGTGAAGCCTTGTATTGTTTTTCTTGCTTTTTCTTTGGGGTAAGTTGAGAAAAGCAGATTTTTGATTTGGGGTAATGCAATGCCAGAGTACCAGAGCAGGGCGTAGATGTCGGCGATGTCTTTGATTCGTTTGTTTTCTTTGTCTCTGTGGGGTGCAGAGTTCAGTTTCATTGCTAGTAATACCTGTGGTTTTGGCAGCAATACTGTTTTTTCGAAAAGAGTGGCAATGGTGTACATTTTGTCTTGGAAAACTAGTGAGAGAAGTGGTTCATCTATTGGCACGAAGCCTAACAGGTTCTTTATTTTTGGATGTATATAATCTACAATGGGGTCTATGTATAGTTGGAAGATTTGATACATCGGGAGCTTAGCTGACTCTTCTGGGGTTAATTCTTTCCCTGTGTCAATGTCGAAATCTTTGAGAAGCCTGAAACTTACTGATCTGAAGCCCATGTTTTCAATGGTTTTTATTGCAGCCATGAATTGTGATTTTCTAAGCTGCTCTTCGTTCCATTGTTTGCCGATGTGGAAGCCGATGTCAATGTCTCGTGATCCGATGTATTTTCTTCCATTGGCTTTTTCAAAGTTTGTGTTTATGATGTGGTAGGTAGCCCATCCTCCCATAAGGCATGTCGAGTCTGCTAGTTGCTTGAAGATTTTTCCCAGCTGTTTTTCTGAGGTTTTAATTTCATTGGGTTCGTATAACATGTTGCTCTACCTTGTCGAGTAGTTTTTCCGCGGCTTCCATACATACTCCGCCCTCTTCAAGTAGGTCAACGATTAGTTGTGGAATGCACACAATAGTTAAGCCTTGGCGTTTGAATGAACGGTAGAAGACGTGAGAGTTGGCAATGAGCAGTCTTATATTACCTTTTCCAACTAGGCCTTCTTTTGTTATTAGTTTGTGCCATTTTTCCTTGTCTTCTGCTTTGATGTATAGGTCGGTGCGTGAAGGAAAGAGGTAACGCTGAACGAGGTTTTCTGCCTGATAGGTCGTAAGTGCATATGGCAGTTTTGCTTTTTTAATTAGACTAATTGGATCTCTATGCATGTAATCCTTTTTTTCGCGGTTAATCCTGACTTGAAGCCAATATTTTAAAAGACCAGTATAGTTTACGACTTTTGTCCCTTTTACAAGTTCTAACGTTTCTAGTTTGCCAAGCAACTCGTGAGTCCAAGGGAATGAGCATTGCGCCTCTTTGGCTAACCTGTATTTGGTCAGTGAGCCCTTTGGCTCGGTTAAGAGGACCCTTATTATTCGTTCTCGAAGTATTCCTCTGCGCTTCACATTTGTCACCTGCATACATCGGTAAGCTATATTAATTGGCAGAGTTGCCGATATATCGGTAACGTTGGAGCTTTAAATATCTTGCCGATATATCCGCTACGTAAGTCCGGTGTGCTGGACTTTTTAGGTCACTTTGGAGCTTTTAAAGTGCGCCAAGATGAGGTATCTCAGGTAATTTATACGCACACGAAACTACGGAGAAAGCTGGTAGCCCAATCTTTCTCTGTTTTTGTGTTAATTTCCGCGACGTACATTATGCTCATTATCCATTTAGAACAACCGTTGCACGCGCTAAGCTATGTACACTCAGAAGCCTTGAGCCAAGTTCTTGCTGCAAAGCCAAGCCTCAATACTCTAGCGCCAAAGGCGAAAACTTAGAGGGGGGGGGGAGGGGAGGAGGGGGTCGGTGTTTCCTCGCAAGGAGCATACGCGCGAACAGAAACTGTTATACCATAGAATTGGTGGGCCGGGAGAGGATCTGAACCCTCCCTACAGCGAAGGGCGCACCTGTTGCTATCTCAAAGTGTATTTGTTGATATGTTTATCTAACACAACATTTATTTCAAGAAGCTACGCACAATATACCTCTCTCTTGAATTGGTGAGTGAATATGGAAACAAATCAGATTTCTCTTCCTGTCGACGAATTACCTAAAAAATGGTATAATATTGCGCCCGATTTGCCGGAGCCTTTGCCTCCTCCTAAAGAACCTGAAAGTGGGCCTTCTCGGATGGAATTTTTAGGGAGGACGATGGTTCATGAATGTTTAGGACAAGAGGCTTCTACTGACCGTTGGATTCCCATCCCTGAGGAAATTAGGGAGCTCTACATTCAAGCTGGCAGACCTAGACCTTTGAATAGAGCAAGAAGACTTGAAAGACATCTTGGACTGAAAAAGGTAAAGTTGTATTACAAGCGTGAAGACTTGTCACCAACTGGGTCTCACAAGGTGAATACTGCATTAGCTCAAGCGTATTTTGCGGCGAAGGAAGGCAAGACAGCGCTGGTGACAGAGACTGGCGCGGGGCAGTGGGGTAGCGCGTTGTCCTACGCAGCAAGGTTAATGGGGTTAGATTGCATGGTTTTTTGGGTCAGAGCTGTCTATAATTGGAAGACTGATCGTATGACGTTCATGAAACTTTTTGGCGCGACAGTTCATGCTTCGCCAAGTAAAGAGACGAAAATAGGCAGAGAGTTATTGGCTAAGGATTCGAATCATCCGGGTTCGTTAGGAATCGCAGTTTCTGAAGGGCTAGAATATGCCAGTTCGCATGAAGATTCAGTTTATTGTTTAGGTTCAGTGCTAAATCATGTTCTCATACAGCAGTCAGTAATTGGCTTGGAAACCATCGAGCAGTTCAAACTAGTAGATGATGAACCAGATTTAATTGTGGGTTGTCTAGGTGGAGGCTCGAATTTCGGAGGGATTGCATTGCCTTTTGCAGGTGAAGTTTTGCAAGGTAAGCGTGAGTGCGAGTTTTTGGCAGCCCAGTCTAATGCTGCCCCCAATCTTGTGAAAGGTGAGTATAGGTATGATTTCGGGGATGTCGCTGAGCATACTCCATTGCTAAAAATGTTCACATTAGGTCACCGTACTGAGATGGTGCCGATCAGAGCGGACGGGTTACGATATCATGCTGCTGCACCATTAGTAAGCGCGTTGCGAAACCGTAACATGGTGAAAGCGGTGGCATATCCAACGGATGAGAGAGTGACTTTTGAAGCGGCGAGGATATTTTTACAGAGTGAGGGATGGTTGATTGCGCCAGAATCGGCGTATGCAGTAAGAGCCAGCATAGATGAGGCTTTGAAGGCTGAAAAAGCAGGTGAAGAAAAAATTATTTGCATGAATATTAGTGGACATGGGTTTTTGGATATAGAAGCGTATAGGGACAAGCTGAGTATTAGCTGAGTAGGCTAGCTTATTGGTTCGCCTAGACTAGATCCTATGCAATATGCTCTAATAGAGCCTCAAACAGAGTGCTGATGACTGGCGTGTATGATTGTTTTAGCACATCAAAACGAAAGAATCTCTTGAGCGGTATGCTTTTATTTGGCTGACTTACACATACCTAACCACTACAAAGGAGACTAATCAGCATTGTTTAAGGTTAAAATGACCAATGCAAAGCTCCTACGAGACATGTTCCAAGCCATAGCTATCCTCGTAGACGAGGCCACTTTCAACCTAAACCCCGAAGACATCCAACTCCGCGCTATGGACCCCAGCCGCGTTGCCATGATAGACTTCCAATGGCCCAAAACCATCTTCGACGAATACGAATGCGACCAACCCCAAAAAATGTGCATAAACATAACCGAACTCCTCAAGCTACTCCGAAGAACAGGCAAAGACGAGACCGTAGAACTATCCCTAAACCCTGAAACTGCTCGTCTCCAAATCGCAATTACAGGCAGATACACGCGCACCTTCAACATGCCCACATTAGAACCTCAAGAAGAAGAAGTTCCAACCCCAAAAATAACCTTCAAAGTCGAAGCCAAAATAACCACAGATGGACTACGCCAAGCAATCGAAGACGCCCAACTAGTAAGTGACCACGTACGCATTGAAGCCGACACTGAAAAATTAACCCTCCAAGCCACGGGAGACCTCATGGGCGCCACTATAGAACTCAAGAAAGGAAGCGATGCACTCCTAGACCTCCAAACCCAAGAACCAGCCAAAGCCACCTTCAGCCTCAGCTACCTCGCCGAAATCATCAAAGCAGCCTCAGCCACCAGCGAAATTGCAACCCTCCAATTCGCAAACGACATGCCCATACGCATCGACTTCCAACAACCAAAAGAGGGAAAACTCACCTTCTACCTAGCCCCACGCATAGAAGTAGAATAACCGCATGCCCTTCACAACATACGACCTAGCTAAATACCCCTTTCTCCCCCAAGCCGCAAACTACATCAAACAACTAGATCTAACCATACAAGAACTAGCAGAAACCACCATGCAAGAAATCCTCAAACACGCTGAAAAACGCATAACCCAATCCTTCCAAACCTTCCCCCAAACAGCATACCACCCAAAAAACCCCAACATAGAAATCCCCTCATTCCCCGTAGCAATCATGATCGTCACAGCCATCAAAGACAAATACCTCAAAAAAAGATACGCCCTCTACGAAGCAAAAAAAACCTACGAACACTTAAAAGAAGAAAAACAAAAGAAACCCCTAGAAATCGCAAAATTCTTCAACTGGAACATCTCCCAAACCAACGCTGAACCATACCCCTTCACACTCCACTTCACAAACTACCTACAAAACACCACAACCCTCCAACAATCAGAATGGAAACTCATAAACAGACAACTCAGCAAAGGCAAAGTCCACCTCACCACACGCGAAGTCTGCCGCCTCCTCCAAGAAGAAATACGACGACATGTAGAGGCAAAACTTGACACAAAAGTTAGTTCACTGCCCCCAGAAATTAGAGCAATAGCAGAAAAACTCAAAAATACCTTCACAGCCCGCAAAGGAGCAATCAAGCTAGAAGAATACCCAAAAACAGTAGACGTCGAAGCCTTCCCTCCATGTATAAAAGCGCTCTACAACTCCATATCCAGCGGTCATCACCTCTCCCACATCGGCCGCTTCACCCTAACCACATTCCTAGTAAACATAGGCATGACCACCGAAAACGTCCTCGACCTCTTCCGAACACTCTCCGACTTCAACGAACGCCTCACAAGATACCAAGTAGAACACATAGCAGGCCAAAGAGGATCAAGAACAAAATACAAACCCCCAAGGTGCTCAACGCTCCAAACCCACGGCGTATGCACCAACCCAAACGAAAACTGCAAAAGAATCAGACACCCACTAGCATACTACAAGAAAAAATTGAGTGTGCACGCGTAAGAATCGTGGGCTCTTCTGGAACTCCCTGCGTGCGCGAACCGGGGCTCATTTTTAATTCGAACCAACCTTCTAAGCATCTCAATGTTGCACGTCGGTTATTTTGCTAAGACATTCTCAAAAATGTAAAGAGTTTCGTTGTGCCATAAAAGCGTGAATTGGGTCGAGCTGTTTATGGCGTTTAGCCAGAAAGTTGGGTTGGTTTTCGCGCCTTCTTTTATGGATTGGTCGATGATTATGTATTTGATGCTGTTGTTGGCTAAGATTGTGGCGTAGTAGTATGTGTCTAGGGTTATTTTTGCTTTGCTTAGTTTGTGGATTGTGATCGTTGACGGTGTTGTGGCGTCGTCTATTAGATATCTTATCCAGATCGAGTTAAATTGTGTGTGGTTTGAGTTCAGTGAAGGTAGAAGCACTATTGTTGTCTGGTTGTTTTGAGTTTCTGGCTGAAGGGGGACTAGTGTTTGGTTGATAGTTTGGTAGGCGTAGCTGCTTGCGAGATATTCTAGGCTGTTCTGTGTATTTGTCATTTTAATTTGGAGGTTTTCTGTTTTGAAGTTTCCATCGATTTCGATGAATATGTGAGTGTATGGGGACCATGTTTCGTTGTTTGCTAGTTGGAGTTCTATGTCGTGCCATGTGTTGGGTTGGATGGTTTTGTTGAATGCTATTTGCAGAGTGTAGTTTTCAAAGAGACGGACCTGATCACCGTGGTATGCCGTGATGTTTTTTATTTTGGTTGAGATGGGTTCGTCTTCCGTAATTATGTAGGGCACTGAGTAGACTTGGTTTAGCAAGGTTCGGTTTTGTCCTACATTGTATGGAAGTTCGTTTCCAGTTATGAGCGGGACATTGAACATTAAACTGTAGAATTGGGCTGCTCCATAGAATCCCCAGGAAAGACCAATGTAGACTTCTGTTGGAGGAAGAAGAAGGGCCTTGTGGTTGAGATCACAAGTTCCTTCCAAATAGCTATTTGCGTTCCAATAGCGCTGCGGAATTCGCACCCCATACTGGGTCGGATCATACCAATTTCTCATAACATCTCCAGTGAGAGCTGGCCATGCGGATACCAGTAACGGAACAAAAATAAGGGCTACTCCCATAGTCGCGATTATCTTCTTCCTTTTCTCAACGTGGAACAGTTTCCCGTTAGTTTCTGTTAGCTTGCGGTAGATTAAAATTGAAAATAATCCAATTAAGAGAGCGTATAAGATTGTTAGGACCTGTGCAGTTACTTCTCTCGTTATGTAGAATGGTTTCAGGAAGTAAATACCGCCTATGTTTGAGTGTATTATTGTATTATATAATGGTCCTAATGGAGGGTTCGAGCCGCAAGCAAACGTTATAGCTACAAGAGTTGTTAGGTATATTACGAAGCATTTTGAACTTTTCCTCACTTCTTTCCACAGCAAAGGCGCAAAGGCAAAAATTGGCCACGCAAAAGTAGAAACGAGCACGATTGGATTGTTAAAATATATGTTAGCGTAAACCACGTATCCACTGTAAAAAGCCCAATAATTCAACAATCGAAGAGTGTTAATAAGCACGGAAAAATTATTGAAAAAAGAACTTGCTGGATGGCTTTCAACAAGGGAAATATATATCGTCCTATTCTGTATGAATGGGATTATCAAATAGCTGTTAAGAACAAAACTTATGAGTGCCAAAATTGACACTCCAACAACTATGTCTTTGATTCCAGTTTTACGCCTAAGAACTGAGTAATAAAGTGCAATTATGACAAAACCAGCAGAAGCTAATAAAGTCATGCGATATGCGCCACTACCTATTACACTTAACATTAAGAATGAAGCAAGTCCAGAATAGAGTGAGTATCGAATTTCTCTAGTCTGAAAATATCTCATGGTGAATGAAAGGAAGAAAACAAATCCGGTTTGTACTAGCGAAAGCTCAATAAAAACCATGGTGCTGATGCCGTCGGCAATGATCCATGGATTATACAAGTATGCTAGGGCTGAAGCTAATCCGATTAAGTGTTTGTGCTTGTCTTTATGAAAAACTGTTGTTGATAAATAATATATTGCAATGGCGCTTGACACGACCAAAACAAATACATAAATTTTGTTTGCAAAATAAATGTCGACGCCTAGAATAGAGAACAACGAAAAGAGCAGAGTGTTGGGCAAAGTTGGGAGAAAAAAAATTGGAGGTAAAGTCGTATTTGAACCCCCCCATAAATTGGAGGAATGTAAAAATCTCTCCAAGTATTTTGTTGCGTGAAAAGGAATAAAATAGTCCCCGCCAATAGTAAGATTGTTGCCTCGGTAACTAAGCATTGTGTAAATTACACTGAACAGGGTGAGTGATAATATAGCTCTTTTCGAAGAATTCTTTATTGTTGAAAGCAAAATGTTACTTTTACAAGTGTGCTTGCTTCTTGAAGCAATTTTGAAAGATATCCCGTGTATAATCCCCTTAAAATATTGCAAAAGCTTTTTCCGTTTTCCTACGTCTTTATCGTACGCAGCAAGAACATAACAAAATCCCACAAAGTCAAGCGGTAACAACAACGTTCTGAGCGGCGCGTACTTCAGATAAAATAAGGACCGATTTCTTCCTCTAAAATAAGCTCTTTCTTCGTTTATATGAAAATCTTTCTCCGTTGGCACATCATGCCAAATTTTTGCTGCTGTAACTATAACTATCTTGTATCCTTTATGCTTTACTCGTAGTGAAAAATCCGCATCCTCCCACAGAATTGGAAAATTCCTTTCGTCGAAAAAGCCTATTTCTTCAATGACTTGTCTTCTAACTATAAATGCGTTAGGGATATATTCGCACTCTCTAGCCTGAACTTCAGTTCCTTCTCCAAGAGTTTGAGATAAGCTATCTTGAAGAATGTACTTTGAAATATAAAATGGCTTTCCTAGTTTGCCGCCAGCGCACCATATTCTTTTAGGGTCACTATAATAATACATAACTGGGCCAGCAAGCCCTACATTTCTATTCCTTTCCATCAAGTTTACAAGCTCACTTATCATAGCCCTATCCACAACATTGTCGTGATCCACAAAAAGGAGATAGTCGCCTCTTGAAAATTTAATTCCAATATTTCTCGCCCCAGAAGTCATTCTTCGACTGTTATTTCTAACTACTTTCAGGTCGGGAAATCTTGTTTTTATTGCATCATAAGTTCCATCAGTGGAAGCATCATCAACAATAATAAATTCTATATTTTCAGGTGGGTAATCACTTTGCTTAAGAGATTCAACCAATCTGATGAGCTCTTGCTTTTTGTTATATGTAGGAATAATAACGGAGACCAGTGGTTTCTGACCCATCCAATCGTTCACCTAAAAGGTTTGACAGCCACAACTAATATATTCGGATGAATAAATGAGCTTAAAAACGGAAACAACTTGGACAGAGCTAACAGCCTAGTGATTTTCTGAAAAGGTCCGCCAGAACCCTCTGCCACATCACAAGAGTAAGCATGTTTAATCGTAACAATTCGCACCCTTTGATTCAATAAATGATTCTTTAAGTGTTCCGGAGTATAGAGAGCAAAATGTCTGTCTAGAGGCGAGATGCCCTGATAACCGTTCCACGCATGAAAACCCGAACCAAACCTAGGATGAAGATGAAAAGGTATGTAAGCCGCATTATCGGTGATTAAAACAAACTTACCTCCACGCTTTAACACTCTCACCATTTCGCTTAAAGCAATGGAGGGATTTCTAAGGTGCTCAAAGAAATGGCTCGAATACACTTCGTCAAATGAATCGCTTCTAAAGGGAAGAGGTTTTTCAGCGTCCGCAAGTATGTTTGCTTTTCCACGATAGAGATCTAATCTTACATCGCCATATGTTTGCTCTCCACAACCTAGGTTAAGAACAAGCTTTGTTTCTTGACGTTCTTTGGATCCCATAATCCTTCCTTTGATTTAATCACGTCATTATTTATATAAAGTGTTTTACCCGCATCCTAGAAGCTTGACTTTTTAACAATATTTATGAGAATTCTCAGGAATTCTTCCGCGCTTTTGTCCCAGCTAAACCCCCTAGCATACTCCAAAGCATTCCTGCTTAGCCTCAACCTTAAATCTTCATCTTCCAAAACTCTAATCAACTCATCAGCCAAAGCCCGTACATTCCCGCTTTCAGCCAACAATCCAGTCTTGCCGTCTTTGACCGAATCCCTCAAACCATTCACATCATATGCCACACAAGGAACACCGAACGCATTTGCCTCAACAACATTCAAACCAAAACCCTCACGAACACTAGGATTAACCAGAACCCAAGTCTTCTTTAAAAGCCGCCGCCGCTCTACATTCCCAACTTCGGGAAAAAATCGAATACCATCAAAACTCATCCTCTTTAAGACTTTCCTAAAATAGCCATCCCCAATAACCCAAAGCTCAGCACTCGGAAATCGCTCTTTCACAAGCCTAAAAGCTCTAACAGCATGATCAGGCCTCTTCGCCCTCTTCAACCTACCCACATAGACAACCACTGGATGCCTTTCTTTCTCGCAAATCTCCTTCAAAGGCTCAACATTCAATCCCTCAGAAACAACAAAAACCTGCTTAAATCCCAACTTCTCCAGATCAAGTTTCGAACTCTCAGAAACAGTGACCGTGGGAATTTTAACATAATTCTTTAACCACCTTTCCTCCAAAAAATGATACCCAATGTAGCTTATTGGAAATGGTGTCTCGTAGAGCCAATACTCCCTTGCTAACTGATGAATCAAAGCCACAATTTTCTCTTCATCATCCACAAACTTTGGTGTTAAAAAGGGCTTCGTGTTGATTTCATCAATTATAATATCGTAGTTTTCTTTAGCGAAACGCTTTTTATAAAATTTTTTAGCCCACCAATAAACTGAGTACTTCCCCCCCGCTCTGACAATCTTGATTCCATCCGACATTTCTTTCTTTCTACAGCCCTCAAACTGAGATGTAAATAATGTAACTTCATGCCCAGCATTAACCCATCTCTTCGCATTCTCATAAGTGAAAACTTCAGCCCCACCCATACTTGGATTGAGCCAGCAACGCCAATTAAAAATTAGAATTTTCAACGTTATATCCTATCACAGAAAATTAAAAGTCTACATGGCACGTTGATACCATCTGACAACTCTTAACCTATACGCGATTCCAAGTAGATCAATCAGCATCCGCCATACTTCCAGAAAGTTAACCATTTTCTTAATACGTGCTTTAACTGGTAACTCCGCAATCTTTAAACCGTGAATGTTTGCCAAAACCAATAGTTCAACGTCGAAGGCAAACCGCTTTACCATGAGTCTAGGAAAGATTTTCTCCAATTGTCTTCTTTTGACTGCTTTTAATCCCGTCTGTGTATCTTTAAATTTCACTCCTGTAAGTAGTCGAACAAGCAGATTGAAACCGTGGCTAAGAAATCTTCGCATCGCAGACATTTCTACCCTAGATTCAGGGTGCCATTTTGAGCTTATGACTATGTCTGCATGCTTTAAAGCCTTTACAAAAGGGGTGATCTGTTCCGGTTCAACATCGAGGTCGCCATCTATAAAAACGATGATGTCGCTTCGGGCATTTGCAAAGCCTGTTTTGACTGCGTGACCCTTTCCAGAGTTCCTCTCATAGCTGACTATTTTGACGTGGCCGTTTCTATTGGCGTAATTTGTAGCCTTTTTTGATGTGCCATCTAGACTCCCATCGTCCACTACAATAACTTCATATTTAGAGCCGTTTTTTTGAAGAACAGAATCAACTTTTTCTAGACTGTCCTCTATTTGTTGCCCCTCGTTGTAAGCGGGCATAACTACCGTGAGCTCAGGCTTTCTAATCATCTTTCTCACGATCTTCAACTTTTCTATGCTGGATAAAGTAAGTGATTTGTAGAACAAGAGCGATGTTTAATATAAAGTAAGCGCCCAGCGCAACGCCGTTTGCCAGCGCTGAGCTACCTTGAATTAACAAGCCTGCGCATAAGAATATGAGCCCGTGGAAAATTAGAACGAATAAAACTTCTATATTCTCTTTGAGATTATCAAACCAATGACCCGACAGAGAAATCTCGAGCTTCATAGGTCCCTTCACCAACGATTTAGATATCATTGCCTCTCTCCTCTGCCATCTTTAGACTTGACATATTGAAACTCTCTACGCTGCAATTAATATAAAAAACTTTTCGAATAATCTAATGTATTCACAATTTCTTTTAAAGTAGCTTTCGTTCTCTCACATTGATTGTAGGCACTTGCACATGTACGACTAACGATTCGGAACTCAGCTCAGAATTAACACGAACGTAAATGTCAAGGAATCCAAACTCTGTGGTAAAAGCCGAACAAGAAGTTGAAGCTTGAAAATTTCCAAGAGATGGAGTAAAAAATTATTGACCGTCAAATAAATTTATAAAGGGTAAACACTGAAATTGTCTTTTCAATAGAAACATCGTCTATGATAGCTAGGTTAAAAAGTGGAGAAATACATGCTCTCTGCAACAGAAGAGGAAAGAAGTTTGTATCCCCCCAGCGCAAGACATGAAAGCCTAGCAAATAAGCAATCTCTTGGCATCATACTTCCAACTTTCTGTGAAGCTGAGAACATAGAAAATTTAATCAGGGAAATCAAGGATACAAACCAAGATGTATTAATCCTCGTAATAGATGATTCGAGTCCAGATGGGACAGCTGACAGAGTCAAGAAGCTGCAGAAAGAATATAGCAACATTTTGCTCTTGGAAAGACCTGAAAAACTTGGGCTTGGAACAGCTATCACAGATGGATTTAAAGCAATTTTATCTTTGGAGAACCCTCCAGAACACGTTATTACCATGGATGCGGACTACTCTCACAACCCACAAGCCATACCGCAACTACTTGCGACAGCAGAAAAAGGCTACGATTTAGTTATTGGAAGCCGGTATTTAAAAGACGGCAAAATTGTCGGCTGGCATATCCTACGGCGGATAATTAGCCGTGCTGCTAATCTTGTGGCGTCCACAATGGTGGGGTTGAGGATACATGATTGCACAAGCGGCTTTAGATGTTATTCAAAAGAATATATAAAGAGTGTAATCGGGTGTCTCCACAGCCAGACATATGAGATACAGATAGAAACAGTGAAGCAGGCGTGGATAGGAGGATTTGCTCTAACAGAAGTACCTATAATATTTGAAAATCGGAAAAAGGGAAAGTCGAAACTTACAAGGGCAGAATTTCAAGGATTTCTTTTCTATATTGTCAAAGCTAAACTTGCCGTTCTAAACAGAGCTCCAAAAACTTAAACTTGAAACTCGAAGAGAATCTTTCGAAAAGCAAATATAAATTTAGAGACTCGCGTAATGACTATTTTCGTTCGTCCATCAATTTTGTTCGACTTCTCCCTCAACAACCCGAAGAGTAATTGCACACCGAACCCCTTCTGTCTCACACATCTTTCTCCATCAAAGCCTCCTTTGCGAGGTTCACTTAACACCTGCCGGCTTCTACCATTTGGCTCCATTCTTCCGCTATGTTTTTTATGTCAAAAAGCAAAGCTCTTCTTCTAGCGTTCATTCTCATAGTTGATGAGTAACCACTTCTCCATAACTTTACAGCCAAACGTATAATTTCTTCACGAGTATCGACAAGCCAGCCAGTCACACCGTTAACGACTGTTTCAGATGGTCCTTGGCGGTTGTAAGATAATACAGGAGTACCGCACGCCATGCTTTCCACTGGTATGTATCCGAAGGGTTCATGGTTAAAAGTAAACAATGTAAAGAGGGCATTTGAGTATAGATTTACAAGCTCCTTATCAGATACTTCGCCAAGAAACTCGATGTTTCTATGCCCAAAAATCTTCTTTGGCTTAAGAAGAATTTTCGATCCGAAAGCCCTAATCCTCACACCTGCATCTCCTATCTCCTTTAAAACGCAAAAATCAGTCTCTTTACCAAAGTAAGTTAAGATGTAATCACCAGAGCGTGTTGATGTAGGCTTGAATGCGATGCAATCAAGAGGGGGGTATATAACTTTATGAACTTCAAGGTTTCTCTCCTCGTACATTGATGCACAAAACTTCGAGTTGGCGATTATGAATTTTGATTTCGAAGCTATAAGCCTTATCAATCTGTTGTCAGCGAAAGTAAGTATGGATTTCAAGATTTCATACGGAAATCTGTAACGTAGCGGAAATTCGTACTGCATATCTTTGAGTGCATCTGTAGTAGGACCTTGGGCATACCATATTGTGGAAGGTACTGCTATCGTATGAGAAAAATTGATCACCACGCCATCTTGAGGAGGAAACCTTCTGGAATTGAGGTCAAAAAAAGCTTCGCGAGCCCAAGTTTCAAGCCATGAAAAAGGAGGTCCACCTCTACTAATCGTGTGAGCATTAAGGTCTATATACCTTAAAGATTGTGCCTTGAGGAAAATTTGAACATCGTCAGAAATTTTTGTGGAAACTATGGAAACATCATGCTTCTTTTCAACCATGACTTTTGCTACAAGAAGCGCAGGAGCTATAGGACCATATACGTCCAACATGGGATCACAGATTATATGCAAATTCAATTTTTCACACTTACTGTTCCATTTAATCGCCATATCAACGCTTTATTATGCGCACTTTTATTACTGACTAACTCAAGTAATTAAGTTGCAGCATTGGTCACGTTTTGAATTTCTGCCTAACTAATCCGGGGGTCCAATTGAACAACCCTAATGTAATCTAAATACAGATTAACAGCATTATTAACTTGCACCCCTTTGAACTCAACACTCAAGGGCAATTCCGTCTGAAAGCTTAGAGTAAACTCTCCCCAAGTCCCTGAGCCTTCAAAGTCGCCGACATCTAAAACTGTTGAGTTAAGGAGAGTTGCCCCTCTATCAGCAGTTATGGCAAGAGTTACCACGCTGACATCTTGAGAAGCCCCAGTCAGCCTTAATCTAAAAATCACTTCATATCGCCCAGGAGGAACTGCGTAATCTGGTCCACCCCAAAAAGTAACGTTGCTAAGATTTTCAGTAGTGTGAACCAAGACTTTGCCATTCTTCGACGCTGTTTCCGCAATTATTGAACCATCATAAAGAGCCAAGGTCTCATAATTAAAACTAGATTTCAATGGAACGAAGATTAATGGTTCATTCCTATAGTCTCTTCTAAGCAACAAGATATCTTCAGCATACGCATAGGTTCCATAACTGCTTCTCGCTAGCAACTCAGAGGCTATTAACTTCATGTTCTGGGCATTTTCATTTCTTAAATCCAGAAGCACAAAATCTGGATCATTTTCGCTCAAAATGATAAGTGCATACTCTTTCCACACGTTGGAAATACCAGTATTATGCATAGGGTAGGGTTCGTCGTAACTGGTTGGTAGAATCCAAGCATTGAATCTGTTTGATATATGAGGGAAAAGGTTATTTGTAGCTAAAACTGACGCGTTTTCCGGTATCAATAGCATAATTTCATGAGCAGCATTGGTTTTCTCCGTATTGAGCACTATAGGCTGGATCCGCGCTACGCCAATCACAAGCGAAGCCAAGGCAAGAAAAAGCAGCATTCTGGAAAAGACATGGATCCTTGAGGGCTTCAAGCGTAATAGTCTCTTTATGCCTTCTATTGAGGAAAGATATACAAAAGGGACTATGACCAATGAGTATTGATAACCAATCTCATAGTACGGACTATAATTCAACATGAATATGAAAAGAAGCCAAGGCACACTCAACGAGATGTACGGAGAAAAAAGAGGAGTGAATAATAAGGGTGCCAGCAACAGCGTCAAATACAAGAGCTTTAGGAGCGCATTGTACCCCAAGTAGTTGAACAACTGAAGTGGGCGACTGACATCCTCTAACAACGGCGCCAAGACAGTCATCGATTGAGTCTCCGGTTGCCTAAGATAAGAATGCACAGTAGAGGCCAAGAATAACCACAAAATAGATGAAGAAACTGTGAGAATCACATACGGAGCGATCTTTCTCAACTTTTCTTTCGCTTTAATTTCCATAATTGTTTCAAACAATATTATTGGAACCATTAAGAAAGCCATATACTCATGCACCATAAGTGAAAGAAGCAGCGAAAGACTATAGAATTTCAGGTTTCTCTTTCTTAAAAAGTACACAGTTACTAGAAGAGTGATAGGCATGAAAGCCTCAAAGTGGAAATCAAATAGGTTAGCCCCCAAGATCAAGGGATTTGTCAAATAAGACAACGAAAGTATGAATGCTAATCGCTCACCGAGTTTGTCTTTCGCTAAAAGGTATAGAGGTACGACGCCTAGGGCTATTATAAAACTCTGCAGCGCTAGAAGTGTTTCAGGATAAGGCCAAATTGCATAAATAGGTACAATAAAAATGAGGATCGGTGAGAAGTGGACTGCAAAAAAACATTGACCAAACCAAGGCTCCACAGTATAGTAGAAAAAGCGCCCATGAACTGTAGACCAGAATACTTGATTGAATATACCAAGATCCCAAGCGTGTGAGAATAAAGAATGGTGCCTCAAAATGGCTACAACACTCATTACAACAGTATAAAAAAAGATCATCAAGGCTAGACGATTTCTAAGGACCTGCCCCTTCGCGAATAACGTCTTTATTACCTGGACCCTAAACACCCTCCTCAATAAAACGAGACATACTTGTGCATATACTGCAGGTTTAGGTGTTTTCAAGATTTATAAACTATGGTTATCATTTTTTGGTGCGCCAACGGGAAGCGTCAATACCCTTATTATCGAACTCTTACCTAACCCATTAAAGTAGTTCACGGAGAAGCGTGTCTTGCAAGTTTTCGCTCGAAACAAATTCTTTGAATATTACCAAAAACACTTTTCAAACATTCAACCCCCCACATCTTTGGAAAAACGTGAGTTCGGCTTCCTTTTGTTCGAGGGAAAAACTATGCTTAGGCACAAGAGCTTCAGAAGCATAGACAACCTCAAACATTCCTTGAGTACAATCGTCCCTTCAAATGCTTACTACTCTAGCGCTTATTATGAACGACCTGAGGCTGAGATGGATAAAAAAGGCTGGCTGGGGGCAGATTTAGTGTTTGACATCGACGCAGATCACATTCCTACGCCATGCGGCAAAGTTCATGACACATGGGTCTGTAGCCATTGTGGTTTTGCCGGTAAGGGACCTTCTCCTGAAAAATGTCCCGCTTGCGACGAAGCAAAATTTAACACCAAGACTTGGATGTGCGACGAGTGTTTAGAATCCGCCAAAAAAGAGACAATCAAGCTCTTGGAAATGTTGATGAAAGACTTGGGCTTTGCAGAGAACGAAATAAAGGTTTATTTTAGCGGAAATCGCGGCTATCACGTGCATGTAGAAAACGAAAATATTCGTTTGCTTGATTCTATGGCGCGCAAAGAAATAGTGGATTATGTTATCGGGTTAGGCTTCAAAGTAGAATTGCACAGGTTGATAGATAAGGATAAAAATAGAATTGTTGTTGGACCTAACTTGAAAGGTTGGAGAGACCGCATCGCCAAGGGAATCGACGCGTTTCTAACAAAACAATCGCGCAGCGAAATTGAGACAATGGGCTTAAGCAAACGGCGCATTGACTTCTTAATCAAAAATAAGAAAAAACTCCGAGAAAGCTTGAAGCGTAGAGGATGGATCACTGTAAAAGGTGTAGGACCCAAAAACTGGAAAAAAATTATCCAATGGATTATGGACCAGCAATCGGCGAAAATTGATACGGTGGTCACAACTGATATTCATCGGTTGATTCGGCTGACTGGAAGTCTACATGGGAAGACAGGGTTTATGAAAGTTGAAGCACCGCTTCACAGCTTTGACAAATTTGATCCCTTGAAAGAGGCAGTAGCCTTTAAAGAAGGACAGGTGATTGTTGATGTTGTTGAAGCACCCAGGTTTCGGATAGGAGACACACTTCATGGACCGTTCAAGAACGATTCGCGTGTGGAGTTGCCCACCGCAGCAGCCTTGTTTCTACTCTGCAAAGGTGTAGCAAAAGTGGTGAAATAGTCATGTATGATATGCTTTATGATGCTTGGTTGAAAGAGAAGCAAAGTGCAGAGTTGCAGATGCTTCCTAAAGATTTCTACTCCAGAACAGCAGAGTATGTGGGCCGAATTCGACGAGAAGGACGAATGCTGGATCAAAAATCTGCCAAAGCAAAATTGATTTCACAAGAGCTGCCAAACGTTAAACGGTTGATGGAAGAACTTGTCAGACTTCGTTTCAAGAAAATAGTTGATCACGCAACGTCTGCAAAGACCGTGAAGAAAGAAGAACTAACATTTGAGGAAGAAAGAATATTTCTTGGGATGAGACCTTCGCTAGAGGATTTTCAATCTTTTTTGAAAGACTCCTTGCAAGGAAAGATTTCGAAGGTCGAAGAAAAAGGTGAGTTGCCAGAAAGGATGCTACTACGATTTTTAAAAGAAGTCCCAGCCGTTGTGGGTGCAGATTTGAAAATTTATGGTCCCTTCTCAGTGGAAGATGTGGCTACGTTGCCTATTGAAAACGCTAAGGTTTTAGTGAAGCATGGCATTGCCATGGAAATAGAAACTAGGTAAAAAGCTGCTGCCAGATGCAAAGCTCCTTAAAATTTCTCCGCGGTTGCTTTATACCCCCATTATAGCAAACCTTTTCTTAACCCTCAGCAGAGAGAACTTGGGAAAAGCCTTGACGAAGGATATGAAAGCTGACAGAGCATTAGATTGTCTAGGACTCTTCTGCCCAGAGCCAGTTTATAGAACGCGAATAGAACTAGATAAGATGGAAGTGGGCGAAACTTTAGGAATTTGGGCAGACGACCCGGCAGCAGAGGGAGACATAGAAAGCTTAACCAGACGCCTAGGCCATGAAATCTTAGAAAAAAGGAAAGAAGGAAACAAGCTTTACTTCTTGATTAAAAAGGGGAGATAAGAGGCTTTTATGATGAGAAAAGTTTACATGGACAACACTGCAGGCATGCCTGTTGACCCTCGTGTCATTGACGCCATGAACCCATACTTTGAAAGATTCTACGCGAACCCATCTTCACTGCACTCTTTTGCCCAAGAAACGAGGAAAGGGCTTGAGAGCGCTCGGGAAAAAGTTGCCAATCTGATTGGCGCAGAAAAAAGTGAAATTGTGTTTACATCGTGCGCCACTGAGAGCAACAATTTGGCAATCAGGGGAGTAGCGGCGAGAAACAAAGAGCGTGGAAAGCACATTATAACTACCAGCATAGAACATATGTCAGTGATAAACGTCTGCAAACATCTGATGAAACAAGGGTTCAAAGTGTCCTTTCTGCCAGTTGATAAATATGGTATAGTTGACCTTGAAGCCTTAAAGAAGGAACTGACTGATGAAACAATTCTTGTTTCGGTCATGTATGCGAACGGAGAAATTGGAACAATCGAACCCATTGAGGAGGTAAGCAAAATCGTGCACAACAAAAATGCCTATTTACACGTGGATGCTACCGCTGCGATAGGACAGGTTGCAATAGACATGCAAAAAGAGGACGTTGACTTGTTGACCTTGTCTTCAAACGACATGTATGGACCGAAAGGAATCGGCGCGCTTTACATAAAGAAAGGTACACGGTTGAAGCCATTTATCTATGGAGGAGGGCAAGAACGCGGATTAAGATCTGGCACAGAAAACTCTCCAAGCATTGTGGGTATGGGAAAAGCCGCGGAACTAGCGAAAAGCGATATGGAAGTGGAATGCCAAAGGCTGACTAAGCTACGAGACAAGTTTATCAAAGGACTCTTAGAAAACATTCCGTACTCTTTTCTAAATGGCCATCCGTCGAAACGGTTGCCCAACAACGTGGCCGTAAGATTCAGCTTCATTGAAGGCGAATCGATGCTTCTCAACTTGGACATGGCTGGTGTGGCAGCATCTTCTGGGTCAGCGTGTACCGCTAAGACACTGGAACCGTCTCATGTGCTGCGAGCTATCAGGCTAAAACATGAGGAAGCTCATGGTTCATTGCTGTTTTCGTTGGGCAAGCAAAACACTGAAGAAGACGTAGATTACGTGGTGGAGTTGCTTCCCGATATAGTTAAAAAGCTGCGTGCTATGTCACCATTAACGCCGAAAGAGTTGAGAGAAAGTGTATAGCGAAAAAGTAATGGAACATTTCAGAAACCCCCGAAACGTGGGAGAAATCCTAGACGCTGACGGGGTAGGCACGGTTGGGAACCCGGTGTGCGGCGACGTGATGGCTATATACATCAAAGTCAAGGACAACTGCATCGCGGACATCAAATTCAAAACCTTTGGTTGCGGCGCAGCAGTTGCTACAAGCAGCATGATAACCGAGCTAGCCAAAGGCAAGACGTTGGGAGAAGCGATGAAAATCACCCGAAGCGACGTGGCAGACAGCTTGGGGGGTCTTCCAACAATAAAGATGCACTGCTCAAACCTGGCAGCAGATGCACTGCATGAAGCCATAAAAGACTATCAAAAAAGGCAGGAGGCAAACGAAAAGTGACTAAATTTGTACAATGTACGGAGTGCAACATGAAGATAACGGGAGATAAATGCGAGTTGGCAATTTACACACATATCATCGACGGTAAAGAATATGTGTTCTGCTGCGAAAAATGTGCTGAAAAGTACCAAAAAAAGAAAAGAACATAATGGACTCTGCTGCTTAGATTTTTAGAGTCACCGTTTAGCTTCGATTAATACAATTTTCTCAAAAGCCGATTTTTCCTCATCAACTATTTTTGATCGTAGTTTGTGTTGCAAAAACTTTTTTAGCGTCTCTTCCACGTTTGAAAGACTTGACTGGACCAACAGAATACAACCGTTTTCCATTAAGTGTCTCGAAGATTTTTGGATAAATCGGTCAATAACCGTTCGTCCTGTCTTTCCGCCTGCCCAAGCCTTTTCAATCCAACTTTTTCCTTCGTCTGGCTCAACTGGTAGATATGGCGCGTTGAAGAGAATTAAGTCGAATTTTTCGTCACCTCCAATCGCGTCGAAAAGGTCTCCCTGACGTATTTCAATTTTCGCCACAACCTCGTTCAGCTCAACATTTTTCCGTGCACAGGCCACAGCGTGAGGGTTGACGTCTACTGCAATCACCTTGCTCACCTTCTCAGCAACTAACACAGCTAGAATGCCACAGCCGGTACCCATGTCTAAGACCCTCCCATCTTCGATCACCGACAGGTTCCGAGCTAGAAGAAAAGTGTCTTCTGAAGGTAGGTATACATCGTCAGGAACGACAAAAATGTACTTCTCAAAAAAGACCTTTCTAGACCGAAAGTTCATTCGCTAACGCTCCAAAATCTTCAGGCGCCAACTCTCGAACGCGTTTGTCACGAAAAGGCAAAATGTCAGCTTTCCTTACAGCCGCTGTGCTCTTCAATCCATACTTGTGAAGAAGCGGCAGAACGGCCTTTCGGACTTTTCTATTGCGTTGCGTAAATAGAGTTCGTACGACTTCATCGAAGACTTTCTCGTCTTCTACTTTGAAGGGGGGGAGTCTCTTGGGTTTCAACCGCACTATGACAGCGTCTACGTCGGGTGGAGGATAAAACGCTGTTTTGGGTATAGGGTCCAACAGTTCTACTTCAGCGTGGTAAGACGTGTAGACTGTTAGGCGACTGTAGTCCTTGCTGCCTATTGGTGCATTGAGACGATTTGCAAATTCTTTTTGGAAGGTCAAGACGGCACAGTCAAAAGTTTTGTTAAGAAGCCAGAAAAGCAGTGGTGAGGAGATCGAGAAGGGCGGATTGGAAACTATCTTGTCGAAGGAGGGCAAGGTGACTTTAAGAATGTCGCCTTTTACTACCTCTACATTTTTGAACTCACTAAGCTCATTCTGCAAAACCTCTATCAAACAGGCATCGGCTTCAATAGCAATAACTTTCCTTGCCTTCTGAGAGAGAAAACGTGTAAGAAAACCAAACCCCGCGCCAACCTCCAGAACTACATCTGCCTGCCCCACAGCCGCATATGAACTCACAAGTCGCAAAACATGACTGTTAACCACGAAGTTTTGACCTAAGCGCTTCTTGGGAATAATTTTGTAAGTGCGCATAAGATACTTTGTTTTTTGGTAGAGGTCCATGAAGGTTCCACTAGGGTGTCCGAGTAAACAGTCGGTATTTGCTTTCTCCAGCTAATTCTTCGATGATACGTTTAGTAACTAGTTTGGTTGGATTAGGTATGTTAGTACGCTTTTGCAGGTCTTTGAAACTTTCAAAGGGTTTTCTCTCACGCTCGTTGATAATTTGCCACATGTACTTCTTTCCAATGCCGGGAACGAGTTCCATTGAGTGCATGCGCGGAGTCAGGGCTTGAGTAGTATTGAAAAAGTTGACGATCCAACTCTCACGCGTTGAAACGATTTTTTCAATTATGTTTGATAGTTCCATCCTGGCGTTCGCGGTTAAATCGTCGAAGCTGACGCGGCCAATTATGTATGTGATTTCCTTCCTTTTGTCTTTTCCAACATAAACTCGGTCATGAGGCTTGAGAGCTAGACCTTCTTTCACTATAGCTTCTAAGAGGGTGAAGAAATCTTCGCCTATCACTTGGACAACTGCCCCTGCTCGGTATCCAGGTCTCATGCCAGCACGACCGTGGGGTAGAAAATCCAGTACGTAGGCGTGTTCTTCGTATCTCTTCTCCATACTCTCTTCTCTCGCCCCTTCAAACCGAGATAATAGCGTATTATTATTGTGAAAGCTATTATTCCTTTTTTCTATACTGATTCAGGAATGTTAAAATGTTTTCCAATTTTTGAGTTTCCACAATTTTTCGGCCTCCCGCTAAAAAAACGCGAATCTCCGCGATACTTTCTGGCATGCAATTAACCATCTGCACTGCTTCCTCTTCTTCAAGTTCAAACTTTTCCACTAAGCCGTTCACAAGCTTTTTAGCGGATTTTGCGTCTGTTTTGCCAAACTTAGCTGTGTAGTCTAGGGCTCGGCGTTGAAACTGGTCCAGATTCTCTTCGCCGATGGATTCCAATAGTTGCTTAACTTCTGGCACAGTTAATATTTTTTCTTTCAACGCTTTTCTAGGCATTCTTCTATTCTCCCTTAGTTACTCCGAAGGGTTCAAGATGTTCCGGTCTAACTATTATTTCTTTGACTGCTTTACCTTGAGTAACATTCATTACGTAGGCTTGCCCTCTCTTATCCTCGATGATCCCAATTTTCCCATGAAAGCGGCGGTGAGGCATGCCTTTGTGAACGCTTGGGTTTAGCTTCACAACCACCCGGTCACCAGGCTTGTATTCCCTAAGTATCTTGCTTAGACCCACCTTTCCTTTTTCTCTTGCTTTTTTTCTCAGCAACGAACGGGTTCTGCGACGGTAGCCTTTTGACTTCATTTTTCTTCTCCTGCAACCACGCTTAACACGTCTAATTGAAGAGGCGTAGCTTTGATGTCTAAGATGCTTGCAATGCTGGGCTTTGTACGACCCTCATCCCCAGTAACTAATTCTTTTATATAGAGGCCTCCTTGACAACGGATTTGCATTTCCGCGCGGTTATGTGCCAACCTTTTTACCTTTGCCTTATATATGTACTTTTCCCGTATCAAATCGGCACGGCGGTGTAAAACGCGTTGAGGCGTCTGCTGGCGAACAGTAACATTAGAAAGCATTCTCTCCACATCTTCCAGCTCATCGCCAGAAACATTACGGCTAAACTTCATTATCACACAATAAACTTTCTCGGCTGCTTCTGCCTTCTTAACCCGCCTTACCACATCTTTATCAGCAAAACGAAGGTTGTGCACTTCAACTTTTCCTCTCGCACGCTCGTTTATCGCATGCTCAAGTCTCTGTAAGTCTATAAAGCGTTTCTTGGGTTCCTTAACCTCTAGGACGAAAGGGCGCCCAGAGCCAAGCATACGAGCATCGATATCTTCTCTTCCAGCACCGTGAAAAGCAATTTCTTGGCCCTCTGCCAGTTCTAACATTGGAATGCCGATTAACTCTTCAACGGATTCTTGATATTTTTTGCCGGTCCAGTTGCAACTCTCGCAGCCTCTTCCATTACATTTTCCGCACAGCCACCGCGATTGGGGAATGCCACGGACAAGTTTTTTGTATCTACCAGCAATAAAAAGAGAATTTATCTGTAGCCTAATACTATTTGTAAAGGGCTTCACAAGCACAACTATGTCAGGTTTTCCATAGTCAACTTCTCTGTTGGTTATTTCGCAGATTTCTTTTCCGATATCGCGGCTGAATTGGCTTTTCATGCTTTCGCCATGAGTCACGTTGAAGTTGGCTTTAAACTCGTCTTCTCGCTCCGCCACTTCAAGTGGTAATTCTACACCAATCAAAAAAGTGGCAAACTCATAATTCTCTAATTCATTCACAGCTTTTTTCACTAAGGCAGTGATGCGTTCGAACCTGCCATCACAGAGGCAACATGTCCTCTTTGCTGGTGCGCGTTTGTTGAAGCGTTTTAAAATGTCACGAGCCATTTCAAAAGAACCATTAGAGGCAACTGTCTTCAACAGAGCAATACCAGTTTTGCCTTCAGAAAGTGTAAGCTGATGTCCCCTCATAGTAAGTAGCAGCTTAATTGCTTTGCCGCGGTTCATATTCTCTGCGCCGTATCCAAGGAGGGCAAATTGTCGGCCTAAGCAATGGTTACAAAGAGGATGCTCTGTCAGCATTTGCATGGCTTTTTCCAGGATTCCCATTGGTGTTGCTGCCTACCTGAAGCCCTTTGGAAGTTTCTTTCCAGTCAAGAAAGGAAGCTTTTTACGTCGCAATTGTTTCATCATTCGCCGCATCATATTGTACTGCTGCAAAAGCTCCTTAACCTCTTTCTCCGAAGTCCCCGACCCTCTCGCGACCCGGCGTATACGAGAAGAAGACAAGATTTTCGGGGTTCCCCGCTCTTTCGGAGTCATTGACTGAATGATGACACGCCATTTTTCCAGTCGGTCTTGAGCCATGTCAATCATGTCGTCTGGAATGTTATAGGACATGCCAGGTAACATTTTTAAGAGACGTTTAAAGGTGCCCATTCCTTTCATGGCTTCGAATTGCTGGTACATATCGGTGAGGGAGAATTTGCCGCTGAGTATCTGTTTAGCTTTTTTCTCTGGAATTTTGATTTCAGCTTCTCGGACTTTTTCTATGAGGCTTTCTAGGTCTCCCATGCCCAAGAGACGCCCAACGAAGCGGGATGGCACAAAGGCTTCGATATCTTCGATTTTCTCACCGGTGCTGATGAATTTGATTGGAGAACCTATGGTCGCAACTGCCGACAGTGCGCCGCCTCCACGAGCAGAGCCGTCCAATTTAGATATCAAAATTGAGCCTATTGGAGTGGCTTCGTGGAACGCCTTGGCTTGAATCGCAGCTTGCTGCCCTATAGTGCCATCTATAACAAGCATTACCTCGTCTGGCTTAATGGCTTTCTCTAGCTGTTTCATCTCTTCGATAAGGCTTTTCTCTTCTTTGTGGCGTCCTGATGTGTCAATAATAACAAAGTCCCGGTTTTGAAATTCTTTCAATCCTTTCCGAGCAATGTTAATTGTGTTTTTTGATTTTGGGTCGCCGTACACAGGAATGTTTATGCGGCTGGCTAGTTGCTTTAATTGGTCGAAGGCACCAGGTCTGAACGTGTCTACACATACTAAGGCGGGTTTCAAACCTCTTTTTTGCAAATATCGAGCGAGCTTAGCAGAGGCGGTAGTCTTTCCTGAGCCTTGAATACCGACAAGCATAATAATACGGCGTTTGCCCGGCTCAATCTTTAATGGGACGGGTTTCTCTCCGAGAAAGCGGGTTATTTCTTCATAAACAACTTTCACTACGTGTTCTTTTCGGGAGATGCCGGGGGGAAGCTCTTCTTTCAAAGCTCTATCTTCAATTCGTTTTGATATGCTGAGAACTAACTGTACGTTTACATCAGCCTGTAAAAGCGCTCTTTGAATGTCGCGGACAAGTTCCTTCACTGTTGCTTCGTCAACGACAGCGGCTCTAAAAACCTTTTTTAAAGCGCCATGAATAGATGAGCCAAGACGTTCTAACGCCATACTTCTCACTTTATCTTTAAAACTGGTGCATGCTTAAATAGGGTTTGGAGCTTTCCAGAAGGCCTTATACACGTCTAATTAGGTCCTCTCCACGTACGCGAGAACAGTTGAATGATTGTGTCCATTTGATGTGGCTAGAGTGTTTCTTCTAGTATACTAATGAATTCTTTAGCTTGCTGCATTCCTTTCTCCCAAAATGTCTCCTTGGTAATGTCAAAGTCTAATTCAACAGCAAGTTCACGAGGAGACTTGCTGGAGCCTGCAGCCAAGATCCTCTTTAATTTGGGGACAAAAATTTTTCCTTCTTCTTTGTAGATTCGGTAGAGGGCAAATACGAATAGCTGAGCATAGACGTATGGATAGTTGTAGAAGCGATAGTTCGCCATGTAGTAGTGGGGTTTCATCGTCCACTCCCATTTCATCACTTTTAGCCAATCAACTGAGGCCCCGTAGATTTTGTCTCGTGCCGCCACCCATAACTTGGCTATGGTTTCCCCATCTAGGAACTCACCTCGTTCTATGGCGCCATACATGCTTTGCTCAAAGAATAGTCGTCCCGAAACTTGGAAAGCTGCCATGCCAAACTCGTCGAGTATGTGGGCGAGAATCACCTGCTTCTCCTCTTTTGACTTTGCCTTAGAGAGTAACCTTTCAGTTAAGAGCAGTTCACCGAATGTGCTTCCAGTTTCCGCAATGCAACTACCTATCTCGTAGTTACTTGGCTTCTGGGCTCTTGAACCGAGATATGCGTGGATGGCATGACCAAGTTCGTGTGCCAACGTGTAGACCGCGCCCATCTTTCCGTTGAAACTTTGGAGAATGTATGCACTCTTTCCAGCGAGCCAAGAAGCACAGAAGGCTCCCGATTCTTTGCCTTTCCGTATTTTTCCGTCAATGTGCCTTTTCTGGAACATCTCATCAACCCAAACCCCAATCTCCTCATCAAACCCCATATAGGCCTCTACTATTTCCTGTCGGGATTCCTTCCAGCTGTAGTCCGTTTCTAACGCTTTGGATAGAGGAGCAACTAAATCGTAGTTAGCTATCTTTTCTAGACCCATGAGCCTAGCCTTTAGCCGCAGATATCTTCTGTATAATTCTACGTTCTTTTCAATAGTTCTCATTAAGCTATCAATAGTTTGTTGGTCAACATCGTTATCAATCAAGCTTCGAGTCATTGGAGTAGGATATTTCCTCAGTTTACACATTTGCATGTGATCTTCACATACCGCGCGGATAGCGCTAGCCCAAATAATATCATCCTTCCCAAGATTTTCGTAAACTATCTGGTTTGCTCTCTTTCGAAGGCCACGATTCTGACTCTCGTACAAGCCTATAATTTCGCCATATGGAAGTGTCTTCTTCTTCCCTTCGATTTCTATGTCGAAGGTTCTAGTAGAAAGCCAATCAATTTGAAGTCTCTCCCAAGAATTAATCCCGTTCCTGTCTTTGACAATTATCAAACGCTCCTCAATCTCTGAGAGCAAATGAGGCACCATTCTCAGGATTCTTTCAAGATAATGTTTGTACTCTGCCAGTACCGGGCTCTCCACTAATGATGTCTTCTTGGCAAGGAGCTTGCCCAACTCAATCTCTATGAACGCCAATGCCTGACCAACTTTCGTGGATGCTTTGAGTACCGCATCGTTGAGCTGTTTGGCCACGCTGTTAGTGGTGTCGGCGGAATACATTAGACGACAATACCGTGTCACTCCTTCGAATCTCAGAGTATATGCGTCCTTCATCTCCAAAAATTTCAGGAGCCCTTGTGCATCAAGATTCTCGATTCTACTACGATATTCCTTTCTCATTTTTTCAGCTTCAGCAACCATGGACTCATGTTCTTCTCGAATTGAAGCTGTGTCTATTTTCTTAACAAGTTGTGAGAGATCCCAGATCATCTCAACTTCAGCCATTTCCAAGTCACTTCGTTTACTCCCAGTATCTCTAGTAAGCTTTTAAAGTCTCTGGGATTCGCCACGTTTAGCTTTGAGTCTAAAATGCAAGCCCAGGCACATATGCCTGCATTGGTGGGAAAGCTAGAACTCTTCCAAAGCAGCCGCAACAATAAGCGGAAAAGCGATTGTGGCATCACAGATAACGGTAACGGTGTTCTCTGCGGATTTGACTTTGCTCCAGCTAATGGCCTCCTCCAAAGATGCACCGCTCAAGCCGCCTGGCTCAGGCCTATCCATAGTAATCTGAACTGCCGCATCTACTCCCTCACGGAAAGTGTTGGCAAATAAGGCAAAATGCTTTGGTAATCCGCCGCCTAGAATTATGGTGCCTGATTTTTTAGCCTCATAAACCTCATCCACAAGCTTAGACACGTCGCCAAGAGGATCGAGAACTAGTTTTTTGTCTTGTCCGTAGATCCAAAGTTGGAATCCCACTATCGAATCTGGTAGGCCTGGGCAAATTACTGGCACGTTTTTTCTTGCAGCCGTCGCTAAAATAGAGTTTTGGTCGGCTATCCGTTTCCCAATTTCGAAAAGCAGGTCGGAAGGAGAAATTCGTAGACGTCTCTGCTCTGGTATTTCTTCAAGAAGTTGATAAAGCCATTTCTCCAAGTCTTTAAAGGCTCTGTGTTCTATGTAAATGTCGCCTATTCTACCAATATCTTCTCTCTTTAGTTGTTCATCTTCAGCTCTGAACGTGCCTACCTTGTGCCTGTAGCCTAAAGCTTCAACCATGTCATGAACCATGTTAGCACCAGTGGTCACAACCACGTTTACATGGCCGCTCTCGATGAGTTGAGCAATTATGTTTCTCAAGCCGCCAGGAACAAGTGCCCCGGCTAAGGTTAAAAAGACGGTATAGTCTGGGTTCTTGAACATTCCTGTGACAAGCCTTGCTGCCTTCCCTAGTTTTCCAGCACCTAAAACTCCACAGTTGTCCATTTCTCTGGTCAATTGGGCGACGGTTATTCCACGCTTAAGTCGTATCTGAGTTACGTTTTTCAACGGTTTCAACTTCTTTAGAAAAAGCTATTGAAGAAAGTAATAGATGCAGTTATCCCTTAGTTCGCATTATTTTGGTTCTTCCTAAGATGCGCCAGTACTCGACTTCGATGCCAGACACTAACTTCTGTTTTAATTTTTCCTCGTCAGGGTATGTTGCCTCAAAAACTTCGTAGTTTTCCAGGTCCATTATCTGAATGGCAGCTGGCAACAGAGCGAGAATTTGGCCACTCCTCTTCTCAATCAAGGGCATCTCCATTTGCGCGCTTATGGGCTTAACGAAAGTTCTTTTGGTGCCGTCGAAAACTCCTATAGCAACAACTCTCGCCTTAGCAGCGCCGTGCTTGCCAGGTTTGGACTTTGTAAGGCTTACAACACGGCACGGCTCGTTATCAACAATCACATATCTACCGACGCGAAGAGCCCCAACATCAACAGGTTTGCTCATCTATATCAGCAACCAATATACAGCAATGTTTAACAACTAAAATAAATAGGTTAAGGTTACTGCAAAGGCTTTAGATGCGATTGCAATGGTGTTCAAAAGTGTGGGCTTGACGGCCCGAAATGACAAGAAAAAAGCATTAGACCTGGCCATAAAACTGCTGAATCATCTAGAAGAGAAAGGGCTAGACATTGTTGTGGATCCTGAAATCGCTGAGCAAATCAATAAAACGGACATAGCTACGCCCCTCAAAGAATGGAAACCAGATTTCATCATCACTATAGGCGGCGACGGAACCATACTAAGAACCTGCATTCACATCCCGAAGCCTGAACCTCCAATCCTCGCCATCAACATGGGTGAGCGAGGCTTCCTGGCTGAAGTATCCCCCGAAGATGCAGTATCCGCAGTGGAAAAGGTCTTTGAAGAAAAGTTTACACTTGAACGCTGCAAGAAGTTGGCAGCTTCTGTCGAAGGTGAAGTACTGCCAGATGCGCTAAACGAAGTTTTTATTTCTGCAGACGCACCTGTCAAGTTGTTGTATGCAAATCTCTGGAAAGACGGCGACCGGATTTTGGATTGTCAAGCAGATGGCATTCTGGTTGCATCACCGACTGGTTCAACAGGCTATTCAATAGCAGCAGGGGGGCCAGTTTTAGACCCTGAGACCAACGTCTTTGTCCTTACGCCAGTATGTCCATTAGTACCGTTCCCGCCAATCGTTTTCTCCGAAAACAGCACACTTACAATAGAAATAGAGAGACCACATGCAGTGTTAGTTGTGGTTGATGGACACTATCGGAAACTCGTTGAGAAACGAAACCCTCATTTAACGATTATGAAGTCGGATAATGTAACTTCGTTTATTCGCTTCAAAGAGGGATTCTATCGGCGGCTCAAGAGTAGGCTGTTATATCCGAAGGGAGGACGATGCTGACAAAAATTGACAAACAAAAAACAATCGTCTTAGACACTTCGGCCTTCATAGCTGGATTCGAACCCCTCTCAATCCAAGACATTCAATATTCAGTGCCAGAAGTTGAACACGAACTTATTACTAACTCGCTACCTTGGACCCGATTTATTGCTGCCCTTGAAAACGGAAAGCTGAAAGTCAAAACACCCCGAGCAGACTATGTTAAAAGGATTAAGGCGTCATCAAAAGCCGTTGGCGACCTGCTCTTCCTCTCAGACGCAGATCAACAAGTCTTAGCATTGGCATTAGAACTGAAAGACATGGGCTACAACCCTCAAATCGTCACAGACGACTACTCCATACAAAACGTGGCCAACCAAGTAGGCATAAAATTTGCGCCGTTAATGACCTTTGGAATACGCTATCGCTTCCACTGGATGCTTTACTGCCCCGCATGCCACCACAAATACCCAGCAGATTATCAGCATAAACGTTGCGAAATTTGCGGAACTGAGTTGAAACGGAAACCTGTCGGAAAAACGCCGCTATGAAGCGGCACTAAACGTTGAACTTAGAAGATTTATTGTCATCTCTTTTTTCAGCTTGGTGGTGGGCGAGTCCCAAGCACAAGAGGAATAATCATTTCAGAACCGACTCTTTCCACCGTTATGTTGGTCGTTTGGCCTGGCGATGTATATTCTTCAAGGTAGCTGGAAATTTCGTCGCCGTTTATTATTTGTGTGTCGTTCATGATGAGGATTATGTCATCAGCTTTTAACCCATATTTTGCGGCGGGACTGAGAGAAGTCACATCCAGTATTAACCATCCATAAGTGGTTGAGGTGCCCATCTCCTGAGCAAACTCATAGGTCATATCCATTCCCATCACTCCGATCCAAGAATGTGGATAACTGTCACCATTCACAAGCCAAGCAATCTCGCGGAGGATTGCATCGGAGGGTATGGCAAAGCCTACTCCTGTCGAGTTTTCGATTATGGCAAATGTAACGCCCACCACTTGACCCTTAGAGTTCAACAGTGGACCGCCGGAGTTACCCGGATTGATAGGAGCACTAATTTGTATGACATTGGCAATAGAATATCCGCCTGCAAGCTCTTCAGGAATTGCTCTTCCAAGCTGGCTAACGATGCCCGTTGTCATGGAGCCGATTAACTCGTAGGGATTACCTATGGCTATTACGAAATCACCCACTCTGACCAGCGAGGAGCTGACTATAGGAAGAGGTTTGAATTCTTCTGGAGGAGCACCGTCAACGGAGAGAACAGCAAGGTCAACATAAACGTCTGAGCCAAGAACACTGGCAGAATATGCATAGCCATTTGTGAAAGTGACGGAACAGCTCGTTGTACCTTGAACCACATGGTAGTTCGTGATCACAATCGGACCTGAAAAGGAATCACTTGAATAATTATAGACAAACCCTGAGCCTGCCACCGCCCCGTGAGCTGTTTGCCCACGAATCAAAACTACAGAGTCTTTGATGCCATCGTAGAGCTCGGAAAGCGATATATTTCCTACAAGGGTTTGGTTGTAGCTTCCTAGAGCCTCTGTCATGGCGGAGATTTGGGTTTGAAGGGTTGCAACTTTGTTTTCTAGCTCTCTAATCCTACTTGAGCATAGTTGATATGTGTAGATACTTCCAACAATACCGGCGACTACTATGAGGGCAATCACTGCCACTGTTATAAGTGAAAGGCGGTTTGAGCGAGGTTCATATTCGTTGAACAAGTTTTGCGGTATCCCAAAATCTTATCATCAGATGCTGGCCTTTGATTCTTATAAGCGTTCCTTAAAGGTAAAGAGTGTTCTAGACTCTCTTTTAATAACATAGGCAACCGTATTCCAATATGGCACGTATGGAGGAGACAATAGAATTGAAGCAGCATACGAGTTTGCAGCCATTACCGTTTTTTAGTCTGTGTCTTATCATCTCCACGTTAAGTTACACTGCACCCCTGCAGCTTGAAATGCTAACATGATGGTTCGCGAATTCCAAAAAAACAGCGATAAAAAACACTAAATACTACAAGGGCTTTGCGGTTTCAAGCTTATAGAAGGCGAAGAATAGACCGTGCGCAAGGGCGTACCAGAAGGTTTCTGAAAGATGAAGAAAGCCAGAAGCGCCCTCATATTTTACAGAAGTGAGAAACACTGTGAGTGTTACCAAGAGATTGTGAAAAGAAAATAGGGACCCCAGAAAAAGTGCAGTCCATGTTCAAGTTCATCCTTTAAAGGTAAATATGGCCAACCCATCAATAATAGGACATGTATCAGACCATTTGCAACATAGAATATCAATGGCGCTTTTGATATAACAAGAAAAATAGGCCCAATGCACCTACGATTGCAAATAGAGTCATCAACCATATCGGAACCTTGTGCTGAAGGAAAGAATCCACGCTCTACCACTTAATTTCGCTCGTATCAGCGGCTATCTGTCCCTTATTCCCTTTTGAAAGTTGTAGATATCCAGTCACTAGCACTGGTGTTTGAATTTTGGCGCCGGGGAGAGGATTTGAACCCCTGAGGGTCAAAGACCCACCGGCTGACTAGCCCACTTCTAAACACTATGGATCTCGAGGCCGGCGCATTACCGCTCTGCCACCCCGGCACCAACAAGGTCAAAAAGACTGCAACATATCTAAAAGCGTTTTGCCTCATGTCTCTACTCATATTTTAAACCTGATGGATGCCTGTCTGGGCCCAAACAAAATCTATAGAGCTCTGAGAAGCGCATACAAAGTTCTCAATCCTTTAAAGATAAAAGCAACCAATACCAAACAGACAGAAAGGAAACCCGCGTCATGAAATTAACAAACAAACTACTCCAAATCAACCCAGCAACCACGCAACAGAAAATCACACGCTTCATCAAGGATTACATAAATAAAACCAAAACAAAAGGGATAGTCCTAGGCATCTCAGGAGGAATAGACAGCGCCACCACAGCCGTCCTAGCCACAAAAGCCATAGGCCCTAACAAAGTCTTGGGTTTATACATGCCAGAAGAGGAAACCTACAACAAAACTGACCACAAACACGTAAAGCTCCTCGCTGAAAAATTCAAATTCAAATTGAAAACCATCGATCTCACTCAAACTCTAAGCATTCTATACAAAACCATCCCAGACTACAACCCAAAAGACAAACTTAGCCGAGGCAACCTCAAGGTTCGAACCCGCATGCTTGTCTGGTACTACTATGCCAACCGCCAAAACCGCATCGTTGCAGGCAGCAGCGACAAAAGCGAAACAATGATAGGCTACTACACCAAATGGGGAGACGCAGCCGCAGACATCTCCCCCATCATGGATCTATACAAAACCCAAGTCCGGCAACTCGCCCTCCACCTAAGCATACCACCAGCAATAGCAAAAAAGCCATCAACCCCGGGCCTCTGGCCAAACCAAACCGCAGAAGAAGAAATCGGCCTAAAATATGAAATCCTCGACCTAATCCTCTACGGCCTAGAACACTTCATGCCCACCAAATCAATAGCAAAACAACTACATCTACCCGCCAAAACAATCGCAACCGTTAAAAAAAGATGGCTACAAACAGAACATAAAAGACAAATGCCCCTAACAACCAAACTCCAATATCGAACTATAAACGCCGACTTCAGACTCGCCCGTGTAACAGAGGTAGTATAACATGAAAGAAGAATTTAAAGTAGCCCTCGCACAATTCCCATGCAAAATTGGAAACAAAAGACATAACATCAACAAAATGGCAAAATATGCCCAACAAGCCAGAAAGCAAAAAGCCGCCATCATCGTTTTCCCTGAAATGTCCCTGACAGGCTACACCACTCGAGACCTAACATATGAACTCGCTGAAGAAATCCCGGGACCCACCACCGAAAAAATCGAGAAAATAGCCAAAAAAGAAAACCTCTACACAATCTACGGAACGCCGGAGTTCAGCGAAAAAGGAAAAGGAATACTCTACAATACAGCCGTACTGATAGGTCCAGAAGGCTACATCGGCAAATATAGAAAAATGCACCTACCAACCCACAGTGTCTTCGAAGAAAAAAGATACTTCAGACTAGGATATCAAACACCCGTCTTCGAAACAAGCATTGGAAAACTCGGCATAATCATATGCTACGATATATTCTTCCCAGAAGTAACACGTGCACTGCGACTGCAAGGAGCAAAATTCATAATCTGCATCTCAGCCTCCCCTGCTGTAAGGAAAAAATTCTTCGAAACTCTCACAGCCGCTAGAGCAATAGAAAACACATGCTTCTTGGCATACGTAAACCTCGTTGGCATAGAAAATGGTCTTCAATTTTGGGGAGGAAGCCGTCTCATAAGTCCAAGTGGCACTATAATTACCCAATCAAAATATAATGATGAAGACATTTCATTTGGACGCGTAAACTATGAAGACCTAAAGCCAATAGAAGCCTTTGTTCCCACCCTTCGCGATTTAAGACCAGAATTATACGCTTCATTGAAGGAACTTTCGGAAAACCTGTGATGTCACAAGAATCACACATATGTGATGTCTACGTGATACAAATAAGCATATAGAACACGATGTCAAAAAGCGTTAAAAGCTGCTTGTCTACACCTAGCTTACGAAATTACGTGGTCTTAGCATTCCCAACAGCTTTCTCTATCCTATCCAGCGCCTCATTGATTTTTTCATATGACGTAGCAAATGAAAACCGCAAATAGTTTTCGCCATATTTGCCAAACGAAGAGCCAGGCGTCACAGCCACTTTTGCCTCTTTTAATAGGAACTCAGAAAAATCAGCAGATGTTGTTTTGAACGATTTAATATTCGGAAACGCATAGAAAGCACCTTTTGGAATAAAGCAACTGAACCCTTCAATTTCATCTAATCGTCTATAGATAAGTCTGCGTCGTTTATCAAATTTAGAAACCATTTCCGACACAAACTTTTGTGGGCCTTCCAAAGCCGCCGTAGCAGCATATTGAGCTGGCCCATCGACACATGCCACTGTAAATTGCTGAGTTAGCAACATAGGTGAGATTAAATCCTCGTGTCCTAACGCGTATCCAACACGAAAACCTGTCATGGCATATGTTTTAGAAAAAGAATTTACAACTATCGTCCGCTCACGCATACCAGGAAACGTTGCCAAGCAATAATGCTTCGCATTATCATAAATAATTTTTTCATAAACCTCATCAGAAATAATAATTAGATCTTTTTCGACTGCAAGCTTCGCCAACTCAGCTAACTCATCATAGGTCAAAATGGATCCTGTAGGGTTATTGGGGAAATTGAGAATAATCACACGTGACTTCTCCGTGATAAGTGACGTCACAGTCTCTATATCCGGCTTGAAACCGTCATCCTCAAGCATCGGCATTGAAACAGGAGTCCCTCCCGCAATTAACACTGCTGGTTCATAACACACAAAGCCAGGGTCCGGTATCAACACCTCATCGCCTGGATTTATGAAAGCTAACAAGGCAAGAAAAACTGCTTCTGTTGCACCAACAGTAACTAAGATTTCGTTTTCTGGATTATAAAAAAGGCCATATTCTCGAGTGAACTTCTTCGCCAAGGCTTCCAGCAATTCTGGAATTCCGTTTGAAGGTGTGTAATGCGTTTTTCCTTCAATTATTGCTTGCTTAGCGGCCTCCAAGACGTGCACAGGTGGTGTAAAGTCCGGCTCTCCCAAACCAAGGCTTATGAGGTTAGGCATATTCTGAGTTAGCGCAAAAAGACGGCGAATCCCAGATGGTTTAATATTTTCTAGTCTCTCAGCCTTTTTTCTACGCATTTGCAAGATTTTTCCCCTGACTTTCTTTAATTCTCCCAGCATAAAATGTTTACCTTTGTCAATTCAAAAGCGCATATTTGCACTCTAACTTCACCACAAAAACTATATTCGCCCTGTATACAAAATTGTATCCAATCAACATGTAAGTCTAGGGAGTAGATGTTGTCCTTCAGAAAAAACGTTCAAAACTGGCTGAAACGCTCATTAGAAGACCCGCTTGCTAAAATACTTGCAAAAAACAGTAATTTAACTAGAACACAGCTAGAAACGCTGCTTATAGACGTTTTAGCCGAAAATTTAGCCTCCAAATCGTTGAAATACGAAGAAAAAGCCAAATTAAGGCAAACAAAGGCAGCAATAAGCCGCGGTGCCTTCAATAGAACACTAAAGCAAGCGAAAAAAAACATCATACAATCAATATACACGATACTTCTTCTTGGCTACTTTGGCATCCTCGAAGACGCAAGCCTAATGCCTTATCTCGAAGTTGCAAATAAATTAAAATCATATACAGAAGCATACAGGGATCTCCAAGGTAACCATCAACAAGCAAAAAAACAACTGCAAATGATACATATGTTGCGCGAAGAACTTGAAACAATGCTTAACCAACTATCAAAAACGTGGACTTCACCCAGTTCGTGATGTCACATGTCACACAATTTATGGAAGTTACTAAAACTCTCAGAACTTAAGAGAAGTTAATTTTCATTCTCAAAACGAGCATTAATATTGAATTAGCCAACGAAAACGGTGGTTTTATGATTTTCTAATAACATGTCTTGCACGAAAGAAACGCTTCATAGTGATGTGATTTGTGACGTCACATCAACATCATTCCCACCATAAACCTTAAGTTTTCGTTCAACAATACTGTGATTTCAGGTGTGACGTCATACAGGTCACAGCTAATCACGTTGAAGTCACAGGTTAGTGTCAGAAAATGTTAGACCCCTTTATTTTTGTAAGCGTCTTGTCAGTATTCACTTTGATAGTTGCAGTTCTGTATAGCAAACGCATCCGTGAAGCTCATGAAAAGTATGTAGAAGCCAAGAGCATTATTGGCGACGTTATTTTCAGTTTTAATAGGCAGGTGCAAAGACAGGAGGACCAGCTTGAGATTTCAGCTCGCAAGGTCGATGTTCTTTCTAGTCATAACGAGCTTTTTACTGAAAAACTGGCAAAGCAGGAAAAAGAGGTCCAGGCGCTTGCGAAAAAGGTGAAATCCCTTTCTACTTTGGAAAAGGCGCTAACTAGAATTGACGTCTTGGAAGATAAGTTCGTTGAAGTTTCGTCGATGAGAGATACCTTGCTACAGAAAGTTGATGAGATGGAGAAACGAAGGTTTCACCAGATAGAGTTGGAAACAAAAATTGAATCAGCCATTCCAATAAAGCGAGAAAAAGCGTTGGCGCCGTTGACTACAACTGAACTTTCAGTTCTCGAGTTTCTAGCTATTGAAGGAGAAAAGACAGCGCCGGAAATAAAGGAGCGAATAAAACTTAGCAGAGAACACACGGCGCGTTTGATGAAGAAACTTTATGAAGGTGGTTATTTAGAGCGTAGCGCCAACAAAATTCCTTTCAAGTACCATCTGAAAGAAGAGATGCGGAAAATTCTCAGTAGACCTGAGCAGAAAGGCTAGTTGGTGTCGAGGTTCCTAGCTGCGTTTCGTAGTCTTTTCAGATTTTTCTCCATAGCCTTAAGGGGTTTAGATGGAGGCAGGTTGTAGTCAACTTTCTCTTTAGTTTCTAAGTATTCTGGGTAGTGCGTCACCTTCACCGGGACTGCAAATCGAATCTTTGGCTCAGAAATTAATAATGCTTCGCCTATGTCAAGCATCTTTACTTCTGTGTTACTGTACTCGAGGTACGGCGTATTTCTAGTAAGATATTCTCTATCAGCCTTCAACTCAGTTTTCATAATAACTTTGGTCCAAAGCTCTGCAAACACATCAGGATTAATCCTAGAAGGTCGTGGCGTCACTGCGTTTAATCCTACACGATATTTTCGATATGTCAATGCGATAGCAGAGAAAATTGTCCTTTCTTTGCTTGGATCTAGAAATTCGTGAGCCTCCTCAAGCGTTATCAATAACGTAGGCAGTTTCTGCCATTCTTCATATTTTGCTTCCCACATGCACTTGTAATGGTTTGCCACACCTGACGCCGTTAAACAAACTACACGATGTTGCTCCTCAGTTGTGATTCCTGAAATGTCAACGAGGCATGTGATTCCTTGGCTTATATTTTCAATAACATCATCAATAAAGCTGTATCTAGAGGGAGGGAAAAGCCTTGAATCTAGGGAGAGGAGTTTTCTCATTAAAGCAGCAATCGTCTCTCTGTGTGCGCTTGTTATTTTGGCAATACCTGTTCGCCCGTTCCGTTCATATTCTTCTCTTGACTTTTCAATCCACCCCTCTCCAAGTTGCTGATATAGCTTCTCAGCAAGTCGATTTTGAGGAGGGGTAATATCGGGATACAGATTACGCAACTTCCAAGGACGAAGTGTTCGAAGACCGATACGCAGTTTTTCCTCTTTTGTGCTATAGAATCGTACTCTACTATGAAAGAACGGGTGATTGCATAAGCCTTTATTATTTAGCTCCTTTCCCTCCAGTAATTGCCCAGCGAAGTCAAAAATCAACCCTGCAGTTCTTGGACTGTGGTCGACTAACTGTGCATTTATTATTAGTTCAGTGTTGGTTTTTCCAGAGCCTGTCATGCCAAATATGCCCATCATTCGCGGTATTGCATCTACATTTATCCCTACAATCCCGAGAGTTTGCTCTCCGGAACGCAGATACCCTATTTTCAACTCTCCTGCAAGTTTCAATACGTCTGAATCTTCTGCAGTTGTCGGATATACTTTGTCCATATAGTTAGGGTTGAAAGTCGGAGACCGAACCTTTCCAGCTTTTCTTTCAAGAAAAAGAATTGCCTCAATATTTTTGTAACACGAGTAAGGGCCAAAAGCTTCCTTTCCTTCTGCTTCGCGAAGTTGCTCACCAGTATCAAGAGTAGACTTGCTTTGGGCATTCACAACTCTAGCATAAAACCTACTGTTACCGGACTCTACGCGAACTATTTGTCCAAAGGAAAGATTTGTGCCCTTGTTCAAGAAAAAGGATATCTTGTCACCTTTTACTTCGCATATGGAACCAAAATGGTTAGACACGCTCAATCCACTCCCAATTGAAAGCATGTTTTGCTCCATGAAGCTCGTCTGCAAAATTGCAGGCAAGCTCTTCTTGGCGAAGTACATCGAGAAGTCCGGCGTCGGCTAACTCTTCTTCAACTTGGACGTGATATTGAAGTAGCTTGGTCTCAGAAACACCCGAAAAATCGTGCGCCAGCCACAATACCACTGGATAGCCTAGACAACGAGGGTCCTCGGAAATCACAGAAAGAGGTGACAGCAGTGATTGTATGTCGTGGTTGGTTAAATAGCTCATTACGTCACAGCGGAAGGCCCGCGGACTGTCTTCACACAGCTTAATGATAGATATGTCGCCATAAAGGTGTTCATGAATGTTGGCTTTCTTAACCGGGTAATAGACCCAGCGTCCCTGAGGGGCAAGCATGTACGTCGCAGCAATAAGATCCCGACCCTTCTCGTCATGAAGTTTAGGAGATTGTTTACTTATAGCTAGTAGTTTTATTCCTCTTTTTTCACATTTCTCATAAAGCATGGCATTAAATTTTCTTTCACCGCCAAAGTAGCTGGCTCCATCGAGAAGAACATAGTCATTTTTATCTGCTTTATGGAGTAACCTTAATGCCATTTCGCTCTCTAATTGAAGCCTCGTTTCTTGCAGAATTTTGCGACGTACATATGAATCTCCCTTCAACGTTTTGATTCTCTCTTTGAAATTCCAGTCTACTTCTCGTTTTCTAACAGTAGCGTATGAAACTCGAAAGAGGTATATGCCCCAATTGTTTGCTCTCTTTAAGGTTCTAGTCGAACAATCTACCGCAAAGAAATGTACGTCGCAAGTTTTCGCTTTTTTTAGCGGAGCAATATTTGCTAATGCTGGTTTTACGTTTATTGAAGGCTCATCTTTTATGTCTCTAAAACCTACTGACTGCCCCTTCTCAATGTAACTTCTCAGTATTTCCTTCATCTCGCCAAAATCCGTTTTAACTTCTCTATCCATTCGCTGGGCTCCTGAATCCTTCGAAATAACAAAGTAACCAATTTAACGTAAATCTTTTTGTAACATTTTCGCTTATTTATTTTTCATAATCCTCAGGGTGTTTTGCGCCAATCTTGCCATAATTTGATACTTCCTATTAGAGGTCAACCCTCTTCTCGCAAGGAAACCACGATCAACCATTCTTGCTAAATATGTAGAAACCGTACTAAGAGAAATCGGTTCATTGAATTCTTGTTCGTACGCTACGAGAATTTCCTTAGAAGAAAACCACGCAAAAGGAAAATGTTTTTCAGCAACAGTTTTGGTTTTGTCAAATTTGGAAGCACTAGCTATGCTATTCTTTAATTCTTCCTTGTCATGCACGCCGCTGAGTAACTCCACAATATCAAGTAAGCATAAAGCCTTTTCTCTAGTCACTTTACCCTCAAAAGTTATATTATAACGGTTACCATCCTCATCATATACTTCCACTCGCATTTTCTTGGCAGGCATAGTACGCACCAGAAGATAATATCAGTCACTTTACACTTCACAAGATATAATTGTTATGAAAAAAACATCATAGTAAAAAAGCTGAAAACGGCGGCGTACAAACAAAAGGAGGAAAAATTGCAATTATTTGGAGTTAACAGTATTCACAAACTATTTGTTTGAAAAAATGGAAAAACACTGTAATCATCATTAAATTTCCAAAGGAAACCAAGGGGTCTCTTATTCACACTAGAGTAGACAAAAATAACCAAAAAATGCCAGACCATCCTAGAGAAAATCTCACATTAGGCTAAACTTTACTAATGCTTCACAAAATGTGACTATTAATATTTCACCAACCCCTATATTTCCATTGCAAAACTTAGTGTATGAATTAATATTGCTGATTCATATTAGAAATATGGATTTATTAAACAAAAGAGTATATTTGCTAAAAAATATTTGAGCATTAATATTAAAAATATTCAATCGTACTAAACAACCAGAGTATATTTCTTTCAATAAGAAATCATATTGACATTTTATTTCAAAAGAGTCTCCATCAGAAAGAAAGGGGTGCGTGTGCAAGCGCCTTTAAACAATTAAGCTTCTTTTTACTTTATATCTACAACAATTTTCTACATCTTACACTTTGCTTTTTAGTTATATAGTACACCTCCATTTTTTTGTAGGAGAGTGTTTATCTTTGCCAGTTGAAAGCAAGGTTTTACAATTGCATTTGCTGAAGGGAGAAGACTATCATTATGAAAAAAGAAGCAGATATGCTTGATTCTGTCTTTGAACGTTTTCTGAAAACTAACCACTTTTTTAAGGATAGAGATGTACTCCGCCATGACTACATTCCCAAAAAACTACCTCACCGTGAAGATCAGATAAGGCACTTAGGCATGATTGTTGCTCCTCTGTTAAAAGCAGAAAGATGTTCCAACATATTTATTTATGGAAAAACAGGTACTGGAAAAACTGCTGTCATGAAGTATGTGCTAAGCCGGCTTGTGCAAAAGGCTGTAGAATTTGGTGCACCAGTTAGGGCAGCGTATGTAAATTGCCGCTTAGCAGGAACGGAATATAGGGTTTTTACACGATTATGTGACTCCTTGAATATCCATGTACCCTTTACTGGGCTTGCTGTTGGCGAAGTTTTTGATCGCTTTAAAAAAGGTCTGGAAACCCAAAATCTCTCACTTATTGTCATATTAGATGAACTTGATGAGTTGATAAAGGCTAGAGGCAACGTTCTCTTATATCAACTGACGAGGGTAAACGGTGCTCTTTGTAATAGTACCGTCTCTATTATTGGAATCTCGAACGATCTACGTTTCAAAGAAATGCTGGAGCCACGCGTTTTAAGTGCCTTGAGTGAAGAGGAGGTAATGTTTAAACCCTACGATGCTTCCGAACTTCAAGACATTTTATGGGAAAGGGCAGAGTTAGCATTCTGCAATGGTGTCTTACTAAAAGGTGCTGTGAGCCTGTGTGCTGCTTTGGCTGCTGCGGAACATGGGGATGCAAGGCGTGCACTCGACTTGCTCCGTGTGGCAGGCGAAGTAGCGGAGAGGGAGAATGCAAAGATAATAGCCGAAGACCATGTTAGAGAAGCCGAGAAGCGAATTGAGCGTAATAGAGTAATTGATGCCTTAACAAATTTGACACTGCACTCAAAATTCGTTCTCTACAGCGTATACCTCCTCGGAAAAGCAAACATTTACTCCGCCATTACTGGCGACATATATGAAATATATACTGAACTGTGTAAGGAAATCGGAGTTTCTCCACTGACACAGAGAAGAGTAAGTGGGCTTGTAAGTGAGCTAGATTCAATTGGGTTACTAAATTCAAGGGTCATAAGTAGAGGTCGCTATGGTCGAACAAAAAAAATTAATCTCGCAATACCACGAAGCCCCTTAAAGAAAGCGTATATAGACGATGCCCACTTAGGACAGTTAACTGATTTCACACCGAAGTGTTTGATACTAAAATTTGGTAAAACTAAGCATTAAAATCCACAGGTAAAACAGCAAGTGTCTGAAGATCTACAACAGGGATAATACCCGGTGTGGGTTCTAAACCCAAACTTCTCTGATAACCAGTTTGCTTTTGCCAAGCACCAGAATTAACCATAAGAGTTCCTCTATAAAATTCATGTTTCATAACGTGTACATGACCTGCATGGAAAACATCTGGAACGCTTTCTATTACAAGAAAGTCTCGCTTCTCCGGCGCGATTGAGGTGCGCTGACCGTATGTAGGCGCCAAATGTCTACCTTTCAATAACAAGCGCATAGCTCTCTCCGGAGAATGAAAATCCATATCTGCCGCTGTAGCCAAGACATCGTCTAGACTTCGTCCATGATAAATGAGAAATTCTACGCCATGAATGCTTACAGTTGCTGGGTTGCCTAGTGATAATATGTTTCGTGTCTCATAAAGGGGCTCTCCATATCTCTTAGGGATGGCAGGTTGTGGCAAGGCCTTCCTTGACGCGTCGTGGTTTCCAGGAATGATTATCAGCTCTATGTAGTCTGGGATCTGTTCAATGAATTTTGCCGCCAGCCTATATTGCTTGAAAATATCTCGTTCGGCTAGTTCTTTTATTTGGTTTGGATAGATACCTACACCGTCCACGATGTCACCGGCGATAATGATGTACTTGACGCGGCTAGCGACTTCTCTTAAGTTCTCATCTCCGTATTTTCCATTGAGCCACAACACAAAACGATTAAATTCCTCTCTCATGAACTCTTTGCTTCCCACATGAAGATCAGATATTAGGGCTACATGGACAGCTTCTTTAGCTTTATGCGGTTTCTTTTGAGGGATATCTGGGAAGAAAAGTTCTTCGACAATTAGCAAGTTCTTTCTGCTTTTCAATAAGCTTAGGCATACAACTTGATCAAGTAGTAGCGACTTTGTCTTCTCTAAAAGTTCCTTAGATGCATTTCGGGGAATGAGCACTATAGCGTTGGTTTCCAGGTCTTCGATTTTTAAGAAAACTCCGTATTTTGATTCGCGCTTCTCTGTAACTATACAAAATATATTGACTCTTGAATTAGATGCCGCTCGGAACGCCTCTTTTATTGATGCAGCATTCCTAGAATCCATTCGTTGTCGCAGCAGTTTTCTTATTCGCTTAAACCGATCCTGAAAGTATTCAAGATATTCATTAATTGAACCAGTTGAACATATTTTGTCGGTTGGATCCTCTAATACTTTTATGTCCTTATCCACATCCTTTGCGTTTGGGTAGAAGGTTCTTTTGGGTTTTCCTGTTGCTATAGAAGGTTCCTGCAGGGCGGAGACAGTAAGTGTTTTTGTTTCTTTCGTATCTGGAAAGGTTTCTTTTGCTGTTTCTTCAAGAAGATTCTTGCTTATAAAAAGCGGTCTTTCCTCGAGTCTTTCCAATTTTTCCAGAGTCATTTCAATGAGCTTTACTGGATCCTCTGTTTTTGATATTGTAGTGAGAAGGCTGAAAGCTTCTTTGTTGAGGTGATAGCCTGCTGTGAGGGAAAAGGAGACTGCTTGCTGAACTTTCTTTTGCTTATTCAATTTTAAGCGGTCTCCAATTGTTTCTTTTAGTATCACTATGTGACCTTCCCTTTTATCACCTATTTTTCTTGCCTTTCCTTATGAATAGAGGCAGGCTATTAGAATAGCAGTTATAGCGTCAATTTTATGCGGTGTCATAGTTCGTATTTCGAGATCTCCCTTTAAACCTATTTGTTTCAGAAAAGTTCGTGTCTTTTGCCAATCTTTAGTTGGCATGCCAAGAGCTTCTCTGGCTGATGCAGGATGAACCTCAATGACATCTAATCTGTTGGCTCTCAGCTTATGCATTAGAGGAGTGGCACGCTTAGTAAGGTTCTTCATTGAACACATAAGTGATGGAAAGACGGAGTAACCCTGTTTCAATAGGTCTCTATTTGCTTTGCGCATTGTCCCGGTTTCTGGCGTTGTTAGAGACGCGTCTATTGCAATAATACGTGATTTGCGATTAACTGTTTAGTTTATTATCTCCTTATCTCGATGTACGTAACATGTGGAAGCCCATCCGTTCTTCCAATACTCCACCCAGGCGGGTTTTTTCTAACACTGCCAAATCTATACCTATTACAACTTCCTTTCCACCTTCCATTTTTGCCACCTATAATTATATATCACTCTCTTGTTTTAGACTTCTAATGGACGGTTTGAGGCAGTAACATGGAGCTTCGTAAGGTTCAACGTACCAATAGTGGCACTTTTTTTGTTTCTCTACCTAAAGATTGGGCGGAACGCGTTGGGCTAGACAAAGGAATGGTTCTAGCAGTTCTGGAGTCTAGTGATGGACGTTTATGCCTTGATCCACAATATGACGCCGAGCGCAAGCCTTTAAGCGTTACGATAAGGCCAACACCCTATTTAGACAGAGAAATCGTGGGCAAGTATTTGCTTGGTTACGATGTGATTCGTGTTGAGGTCAAAAACCGCATTTCACCCCATGAAAGAGCATTAATCAAACAGGCTTCTAGGCGTCTTGTGGGTTTGGAGATTGTAGAGGAAAATTACACTCGCATCGTTTTGCAATGTTTATTGGAACCCGCCGCGTTTCCACCTGAGAAAATTCTGAGACGTGAGTATAACATTGCCGCTGGCATGCACCGAGATGCTGTGAGTGCCTTTCTAGAAGGCGACGTACATCTAGCCAAGAATGTGATCGCCCGTGACGATGAAGTGGATAGGCTTTATTTCCTTCTTGTGAGAATTTTGCGAACTATAATTCAAAACCCAAATTTAGGCGAGAAATTGGAAATTCGTTCCATTGACTGTCTCGATTGTCGAATGTGTGCAAGTTTAGTTGAAACAATAGGCGACAGAGCTGTAGAAATTGCCTGTAAAGCCTTATTGTTAAAAGCCTTGAAAATCTCTAGGGCGGTTTCAAAATTGATGACCAAGTTTCATTCTATGGTTTTTGAGGCTCAAGAGAAGGCTTTGAAAGCATTTTTCGGGCACACAGTCGTTTTAGCAGAGGAAGTACGCAATGAAAGGGCAAAGATGGAAAGCATGCTCCATGACATAGAAGCAGCAATGAAGCAATCCGAAGAAGTTGTACCTCTTATTTTAGCCGTGGCGTCTTCGATGTATCGAATTTTTGGGCACTGCGTAGATATTGCGGATTTGGTGATGCCGAAAGAGCTGTAAGGGCATGACAACGTATCAGAGCTTTCTATTCTAGCGCTAAACAATTGGTTGAGAGACTAGAAAGAATGTGGAGAGCCTTTTGGGTAAGTATTTAAGGAATAATAACGTAGAAGCTAAAGAATAGAGGCTTGAAGACATGGGGAGAAGGCGAAGGAAAGTTGTTCGCATTCCTAAGAAGCGTCTGCCACAAGTTTTTCTCTGCCCTCGATGTGGGAAAGAAGCTATACGAGTACAACTTTTAAAAGACGATAAAAAGGCCGTGGTGCATTGTGGCGGTTGTGACCTAACAGACGATTTATCAATTAAGCAGCCTTATAAAGAAATTGATGTTTATTGCAGATTTACCGACAAATACTACAGTATGAAGAAGGCTTCAAAAACTACAGCAACCGCATAGGAAGGACTTCGCATGGTCGGCCCTGTAGAAAATTATCTTCTTAAGCGTATTCAAGAAGAAGGTGCGATCCATCTTACTTTGATTGACCCCGAAAAAGTTACAGTCTCTTCTGCTTCTCAACTAGCTAAAAGAGTAGAGGTATACAAAACGACAGCCATTATGGTAGGTGGCTCCACTTCCACTTCTATAACTCATCTAAACAGCATCATAAAGGCGATAAAACGTACAGTAAAAATTCCCATAATCTTGTTTCCAAACAATATAACCGGAATCAGCAAATACGCAGATGCAATATGGTTCATGTCTCTTCTAAACTCGGTTGATCCTTATTTTCTTATGGGCGCTCAAGTTTTAGGCGCTCCCATGGTTAAAAAATACGGTTTAGAACCTCTTCCGCTTGGCTATATTATTGTAGGTGAAGGTGGTACCGCTGGAATTGTAGGAAGAGCCATTCCCATTCCCTACACGAAACCAGAACTTGCCGCAGTACATGCGTTGGCGGCACAATATTTTGGCATGAGGTTTGTTTATTTGGAAGCGGGATCTGGAGCAAGCCAACCAGTTCCGTCGGTCATGATAAAGACTGTAAAACACGCCATTAGCACTCCTTTAATTGTTGGAGGCGGAATTCGCGATAGTGGGCAGGCTAAAACTGCTGTTGCGGCCGGTGCAGACATAGTTGTGACTGGAAACATCACCGAAGAAATAGGCACTAGAAGTATGTTTAAAAAACTCGTGACAACTGTCAAGAAGAACGTGGTTTAGACAACAACTACGTTGAACAATTTCAACCTATAACGATGCTGGGCAAAATAAACAAGTTGCTATCCATAAATACAATAGCACTATCCACATTATTGGCACTTTTAACCTTCTTCGTGTCAGAAAACCCAAAATACGCGTCTACAATTGCAGTTACTGGGCGAGCTTTTTGGGCGTCAAGATGAGCAAGGAATATCAGCGATACGCGCTTTCAATTGAAAATGAACTGAAGAGACTTTATGAAATCGCCAGAAAAGCGCGAGAAAAAGGGTTAGACCCTGCACTAAAACCTGAATCCGAAATTGCGAAAGACCTTGCGGAGCTTGTAGAAGGTTTGGTGGGCCCCACGGGGGTTGCAGAGAGCATAAGGGAACTAAGCGAAAAGCTTCCTCGCGAAGAGCTTGCTTTTAAAATTGCCGAAGAAATTGTCTATGGTAAGTTTGGCCACATGGACACTCAGACCGCTGCAGAGCAAGCCGTTCGCACATCTCTTGCCATTCTGACAGAAGGCATAACAGCAGCTCCTTTGCAGGGAGTTGTAAAGGTATCCATAAAAACTAACCTCGATCAGACAAAGTATTTGGCTATATATTATGCAGGTCCAATTCGTGCGGCTGGAGGCACAGATCAGGCATTAACACTTGTCATTGGCGACTTTGTACGTCGTCTTCTTGGCTTGGACCGTTACAAACCTACGGAAGAAGAAATAAATCGGTTTATTGAAGAGATGCGGCTATATGAGCGAAGTGTGGGTCGATTTCAATATCACGTCGCTGATGAGCGACTTCGGATGGCTCTAGAGTCAATACCCGTCGAGGTAACGGGCACCGAATCTGACCCTGTTGAGGTGCAGTCTTTCCGTAATTTGCCTAGAATAGAGACAAATCATGTTCGTGGGGGTGCTCTGCGTGTAGTAAACGATGGTATTATAGGTCGAGCTGCAAAGGTCTTCATCATTATTAAAAAATTAGGCATTGAGGGTTGGGATTGGCTGAAACACACAGGTGAAACGAGGGGAACTCAGGAAAAGAAAAAGACTGCTGGTTTTATGGAAGACATAATTGCGGGGCGTCCCGTTTTTTCGTTTCCTTCACAACCAGGTGGGTTTCGCCTTCGTTATGGGCGGTCAAGAAACACTGGTTTGGCCGCTGTTGGAGTACACCCCTTGACAATGTTGGTTCTAAACCGATTCCTTGCTGGAGGCACACAGATTCGTATAGAATTGCCAGGTAAGAGTGGGATAGTTATGCCTGTGGACACTATTGAGCCACCTATAGTATTGTTAAAAGACGGCTCAGTAACTCGCGTTTCAAGACAAAACTTTGAACAAATAAAAAACAAGGTTGATAAGATTCTTTTTTTGGGTGACCTACTCGTTAGCTTTGGAGATTTCTTGTATAACAACAAAAAGCTTCGCCCTTCAGGGTATACAGAGGAATGGTGGATGGATGAGTTGAAATCAGTGATAACGCAGCGTTTTAACGGTGATTGTGAGAAAGCAGCAACATCTACACATGTCTCGGCGAAACGTTTAGAAACATTCCTTTTACACCCCTTCCACAACAAACCAAATGCGGAAGAAGCTATTGCGATAGCCAAAAACCTAGATGTTCCGCTTCATCCAAATTATAGTTTCTTCTGGTCGAACATAACAACCGAGGAATTACACGAACTGCGCCAATGGCTGCTCAATTCTCAGGTTGAAAGAGAGAACGAACAAATTTCCCGAATAACTAATGAATTGAACGCTACAATGAAGAGTATGCTAGAGCGTTTATGCCTTCCTCATCAAGTTGTCAAAAATCAAATAATCATTGAAGGCAATGAAGCTTTCGCCTTGGCTACTTGTCTTGGCATTGATTCACCAACAGCTAAATTTGACACTACCATTTCTTCTTTCGAGGCTTTAAAGAATCTTTCTGGTATTACTGTTCGAGCAAAAATACCTACCACCATAGGGGCACGTATGGGTAGGCCTGAGAAAGCAAAAAGACGAGAAATGAAGCCTCGCGTCCATCTTCTCTTCCCTGTAGGACTAGCTGGAGGGTCGCAACGTGATTTAATTGTAGCAGCTCAGAAGGGACCCGTTCATATAGACTTGGTAAAGCGACGATGCCCAAGCTGCCTAGAACTGACTCTAAGAACTAAATGTGCTTCATGTTACGTTAAAACAGTTCTTGAGAAAACTTGTCCCCGATGTGGCATAAAAGTTGACAAAGATGTTTGCCCGACCTGCAAAATTTCCACTAGCGGCTTTGAACGGCAAACGCTTGACTTGAAACCACTGATTAGAGATTCTTGCCGCCAGTTGGCTGTCAATCAGCCAGAGATTATTAAAGGAGTTAAAGGGTTGTCAAACAAGTACAAGGTTGCTGAAATTTTTGAGAAGGGTATTCTTCGCGCTAGGGGAGACCTGTCTGTTTATAAAGATGGGACAGTACGGTTTGACGCTACAAATGCTCCACTAACTCATTTCAAACCTGTTGAAGTCAAAGTTTCAGTGGAAAAGCTTAAACAGTTAGGATACGCTTTGGATTTCCAAGGCAGCCCTCTAACCAGTGAAGAGCAAATTTGCGAATTGAAGGTGCAAGATGTTGTCATCCCGCGAAAGAGCGTAACATATTTTGTTCGTGTGGCAAATTTTCTTGACCAACTTCTCGAAAAAGTCTACAAACTTCCAAAACATTACAACGTGAAACAAGCTGAAGACTTGGTAGGTCATCTTTTGGTTGGTTTGGCGCCCCACACTTCTGTCGGCATTTTAGGCCGCATCATAGGATTCACCGACCTTGATGTCTGCTACGCTCATCCCTTGTGGCATTCTGCAAAGCGGCGTGATTGTGATGGAGATGAAGACGCTTTGATGCTTGCTCTTGATACTTTGTTGAACTTTTCAAGGTCATATCTGCCTTCTCAAATAGGCGGCATAATGGACGCGCCTCTTTTCATAATTCCAGTTATTAATCCGATGGAGGTGCAGCGCCAAGCGCACGAGTTTGAAATTGTCGATCATTATCCTTTGGAATTTTACGCGAAAACGTTAGAAAATATTGCTCCTTGGAAAGTGACGAACATCATTGATTTGGTTGCTCATAAGTTGGGAACTGAAGCGCAGTTTGAAGGCTTTGGCTATACAACTCCTGTTTCGAACATTAACATGGGGAATCGTGAAAGCATGTATAAGAAACTTAAGAAGATGACCGACAAGCTAAACAGTCAGTTAGAGCTTGCAGACAAAATTGAAGCGGTTGACGCCAAGCGTGTGGCTTTGAAAGTCTTAACAACTCATTTTCTTAGGGATATCTCTGGGAACCTCCGCGCTTTCTCAACTCAAGGCTTCCGCTGCAAACTGTGCAACAAACGTTTCCGCCGCATGCCACTTAAAGGAAAATGTCTAGAATGCGGAGGCCCATTGTCACTGACAGTGTATCGTGGCGGAATCGAAAAATATATTGCCGCCGCACGGCGCCTCGTCGAAAAATATGATCTGCCCAGATATTATCTTCACCGTCTTGCATTGGTGGAAGAAGAGATAGTCGCTCTATTCGAAGGCAAGAAGCCTCGGCAAATAAGCCTTGTAGATTTTGCTTAAACTTTTTCTATCTGAAACACAGAAGTATAATTGATGGCTATGGCCAAACTGGCTTTTCATCCAAATGCCTACTTGAGCGAAACAAGGAACGTTCGACAGGGATTAGCTTCGCGTACCAAAATCCTTAGAGTTCTTGAAATAAAAATTGTTACTGCGAGTATGCTGGCAAAAGAAGCAGGTTTGAATTACCATGTGGTTCTCCATCACTTGAGGCTCTTAGAAACTGAGAAAATTGCTTCGCACAAAGGGAGTAAGAAGCCTTATTTTTGGGAATTAACGGGTATGGGGCAGCAACGTTTGAAAACCGTTTAACCCTTTATCATTTCACAAGGCATTTGCAGGGCGATGAACCACATTTCGGGCAACAGTTATCATATTTCCTTAGTGAAGCCTCTTCCAAGTCTATTTCAAGAACATTAGCCAATGACGCAAGCCAAGCGATAACATCTGCAAACTCGTCTTCTAGGGCTTTCTTATTTCCATTTTGCATGGCTTCTTCAAGCTCGTCAACTTCCTCTTTAAGCCACCTAAACGTTCCCACTACCCCTCGTTTAAAGTCTCTATGAAAATAAATACGTCGCATCATGCTCTGAAACGCTCTTATCGAAGTCATAAATCAGCCCTGACCATATGCCTTCTGAAGGTATTCAAGCAAAAATGTCAAGAGGGTAAAACAATGCAAAGGTTCTTGATGAACATAAGAATGGGTCAGAGATACTAGCTTCAACATCTATCGCCCTTTTTAGATAAAGAAATCTGTTACATGGTTTCTAGCGGAGTTTTACGTATTTGTACGCCTTTGCAGCGTCTTCAAAGCAATAGTGCACCTTTTCGTAGTCTCTTCTAAACTCTGCAACATCGCTTTTGACCTTGTGGAAATCTTCCTTATCGATGATTACACGCTTTATGAATTCGGCGATTTCAGCCATCTCCGACTCTTTCATGCCAAGCCTTGTTATCTCAGATGTGCCCAGTCTTATCCCGCCTGGGTGCATAAAATGACGGCCTTCTTTGATGTCCCAAGGCAGCAAGTTGCGGTTTATGATGATGTTCGCCTTTTCCAAGGTCTCCTCTATTGAGCCACCGTCACCTTGTTGTGTTATGTCGATAAGAATGACATGCGACTCGGTGAAGCCTTTATGCTCTGCCAACACCTTGAACCCACGTTCATGCAAATCCTGCGCCAACGCTTTCGCGTTCCTGATAACTTGTCGGGTATATTCTTTTCCAAACTCTAACATCTCAGCACATGCCACGGTAACGCCTGCTAAAGCGTGCAGATGATGATTGCTAACCATCCCTGGAAACGTGGCTCTCTTGATGTTGTCTGCGTATTTGCTCCATGAAAGTACGCCGCCGTGTTGAGGGCCGAAAAGAGTTTTGTGAGTGCTTAAGCTGACAACATCGGCGCCTTCTCGCAGTGGATCCTGAAATGTTCCGCCAGCAATCAAGCCAGCTACGTGAGCGGCGTCATAGCCTACTGTAGCACCTACATTGTGAAAGATTTCAGCTAGTTCTCCAATTGGGTGTGGGAACGGGAACACACTTGCCCCAAACATCACCAGTTTCGGTGGCTTTCCCTTATCGACCATTTTTTTCACTCGTTTCTTCGTCTTGTCCACATCAATATTTAGTTCCTTATAGTCTAAGGCTAAGTATTGCACATCTAAACCACTAACTGCACCTGCAGTGCCACCCAGCCGCTTCTTACCCGTCGTAATGTGCCCTCCACATGGAATCGACAATGCCATCATGACATCGCCGGGCTCCGCGAAGGCCGTGTAAACTACAAGGTTTGCAACCACCCCTGAAATTGGACGTACATCAACAAACTCTGCACTAAACAACTTCTTCATCAAATCAATACATAGAAGCTCAACTTGATCTATGTACGTGCACCCAGCGTAAACCCGCTCGCCAGGCCAGCCTTCAGCATACCGGTGACCAAAGTCACTTGCCAACGCTTCACGCACAGCTGGGCTTGATACGTTTTCACTTGCTATGAGTGGAACACTTTCTTGGAACCATTTATGATGTTCTTGGAGCAGTCTGAATGTTCGGTTATATGATTCGCGGGCAGACAATATATGAACCTCTGTTCTATTGAAAACTCGGTGCCGACATAAAAACTTTGAAGAAACGATAACATTAATTAGCTGAGATTTGAAGAGTATAAATAGACATTAAAGGGTTTGTCGGTATGAGTAGAAAGAAAAAGCGGGAAAGTGGTGCTCCAATGCCAGCAGCAAGTGCTGGTTTGCTGCGATTTTTTGAAGAGGAGACTAACGGTATACGAATTAAACCAGAGCTTATTATTGTTCTCGCTATTAGTTTGATAATTTTCTGTATACTAGCACAGCTCTACTATGTCGGAGGACTTTTCTGAAGAACGTATCTATTCTTGGCCCTTGTGAAGAATCTCTATTCGCTGAACCGCGTTTAGATTGACAAAGATTTCACTTCTCTCCTCCCTACCCGCAATTTGTGGTATGGGGTTTGCAATAGTTGTTCGGAAAATCACGGCTTCAGCGTTTGAAAGCCAGATTCCAGGCGGTTCATGTGTTATAGCCGCTAACGTTCCTTCAAAGCCATAAGTCTGGCTCAGAATTACTAGTATTTTTTTCCCCACGGTTTTTTCCAGCATGTGAAAGATTGATGGAGGTGGGATAATGTTAGCTGGCATAAACAGTCCTACCTTCTTATTTCTGTTCTAGGATAAAACTTTATCCCCATTTTCTGCGAGAACAGTCTTAAAGCCTGTCTAGGATTTTTTCTGAAGGTCTGTTAACTTTAATATTTGGAAGAGGCTATTTATAGGATTTGTGCGGAGAAATGATTTGATTGGTTTCTGAAAGTTTGGAACATTCGATTGAAAGGGTAGAAAAGCATTATTCTTCACTATTTATTTTACCGTCTTTTAGAAAAATAACATTTCTCACATTTCTGTCGTGCATAATAGGCAGTGTTATAACGACTTCTTTGCTTGCACGCACGGATATGAGTTTGGCTTTGCAGTTTGGCTTACTTCTTTTTTTGTCGTCAGCAATTTCCGACTTTATTATAAGACAGGTTTTTATGAAATCAGACCCTGTTCATAACGTGCGGCGTTGCGCTGCTCTTTCTATGTTCTCTATTCTGTTGTGGTTAAGTTTTCTCCTAATTGGTTCTTTGCTAACTCTTTTTCTTAATTCGTGGATTTTTTGGGTTGACCTTTTTTTCATAGGGTTCACCGCTGTTTGCATTCTTCGTTTGATCGTGTTTTCTGCAACTTCTTTTGCACCTTATCGGAAAGTTGTGGGTGCATCTATGATGCAGCCTATAGTTTGTCTTTTACCCATGTTCTATGTGTCATTCTCTGTAGGCCATATCTTTGCCAGTATTACAATGGCATATTTTCTCTTTTCAATTCCCATATCGATTCTTACATCGTTTATCTTCATCAGTTCAGTGAACAGCATAGGCGTTGAAACTTTCAAAATACCTACGACCATGGTCTTGAAGGCTTTTCTTGTTAACTGGATGGAAAATCTGAATGTACCTGTTGAAAATCTTTTTGAAAGATTTGGAACGGAAAAAACTATTGACTTCTCTCTATTAGCCTTTAAGGCAGAAGACCGTATTAAATCTGTAATTGTTGTATCATCTTTCCATCCTGGACCCTTTAGAAATGTCGGGAGTAGTCTTCTTCCGTTCATGATTCAAGAAGCATTAGAAAAGAAGTTATGTGGCGTTGTATCAGTTCCTCACGGCTTGTTTGGACATGAGTTTGATCTTTCGTCTCAGCAACAAAATCAAAAAGTATTGAGAGGGGTTTTAGACTCATCTGATTTTACCCATTTTGGTTTGAAAGCGACGCGATTTGTAGAAGCGAAGAAAGGTATTGCGGGTGCGGGTTGTCAGATATTTGGAGATTGTGCAGTTCTTACTCTGACTTTGGCGCCTGAGACAACCGAGGATTTTCCGCAGGAAATAGGTGATTTTATTCTTGTAGAAGCGTCAAAGCTTGGTTTAGCTCATGTAATAATAATTAATGCCCATAATAGCATCAACGGGGTCTTTGATGTAAGCGGTGTTGTGGAGCCTTTGAAAGAGGCTGCTCTTGACGTTTTGAAAAAAGCCTCCAAACTAAAGCGTTCTTCTATTGAAGTAGGTGCAGCAAAGGTTGTACCGAAGGAGTTTAGTTTTGAGGATGGGATGGGGCCTGGTGGAATATGCGCTTTAGTAATTAGAGTTGGCAAACAGACTTGTGCTTACGTGACTATTGATGGCAATAACATGGTTTCTGGTCTTAGAGAAAAGATTCTTGGCTCTCTAAAAGAGTTGGATGTTGACATAGGGGAGGTTTTCACCACGGACACGCATGTCGTAAACGGCATTATTATGACTGCGCGTGGATATCATCCTCTGGGCGAGGCGATATCTCATGAGAAGTTGATTAACTATATCAAACAAGCAGTCAGAGAAGCATTGAGCAATGTGGAGTATACATCTACTGCTTGGCGTGTAGGCGAGGTTCCCAATGTGAGTGTGATTGGAGAAAAACAGATAAAAGAGCTGTCGCTTCTGGCAGATAGGGCATCACAACGGGCTAAGAAAACGGCAATCCCACTATTCACGGCAGTGGGCTTGCTTTTGACAGCGTTGGTTACTGTCTTATAGCTTTAACTCATGTCGCACTTCCTAAGCAGCTTGTTCCAGCGTTTGTCAACTACCTTCTGAATGTCATCTATTACATATTCGAATTTCGGCGTGAACAAGTGTCTAAAACGGCGCTGCATTTTCAAATACTCCGTGACTGGCTTCTTACGTTCAGGTTTCAAAGCCATAATCTTGCTCTGAGGAGACAAGCGGTATTCTTCGTTCACTGCTTCCCACAAAGGAAATATACAGGTTTCCACGGCTAAGCGGGCGATTTCTATAGTTTTGCTTGTATTGTAGCGCCAGCCTCGGGGGCAAGGTGCAAAGACATGCATGAAAGCTGGGCCTTCTACCTCTAGACTTTTCCGCGCCTTGCTTAGTATGTCTTGCCAATATGCAATCGAAGCTGTTGCCACGTAGGGAATTTCATGGGCTACTATGATGTCTGCTATGGGTTTCTTGAATTGAGTCTTTCCAGGGATTACCCTGCCTGCTGGTGATGTGGTGGTTGAGGCGCCGTGGGGGGTGCCTCCGCTTCGTTGTATACCCGTGTTCATGTACGCCTCATTGTCGTAGAGCACGTATAGAAAGTCGTGGCCTCGTTCTACTGCACCTGACAACGCTTGAATTCCAATGTCGAAGGTTCCTCCGTCACCGGCAAAAGCTATCACATCAACATGCTCATGCTTAAGCCGTCCCTTCCTTTTCATCACCTTCAAAGCAGCTTCAATGCCGGATGCGTTAGCTGCGGCGTTTTCGAAGGCCGTGTGAATCCATGGGACTTTCCACGCCGTGTAGGGATATATCGTCGATACAACTTCCATGCATCCTGTTGCGTTCGTGACTATTGTAGGTCCTCGTGTGGCTTTCATTATCTGCCGTAAAGCAATGGCTGGGCCACATCCTGCGCATGCCCGATGACCAGCTGTGAAGAGTTCTGGTTTTTCCACGATTTCTTTTGCAGTGAATTTCCAAGGAGTTGTTGCCATTTTTTATCTCCTCCTATTCTCGCACTCCTGCAAACTGCACATAACTTTTCACCTGTTTAGTCTCGAGGATTTCCTGCAGGTCTTCATAAATACCTCGGATAATGTTTTGAGGCATATCTCTTCCTCCAAGACCGTATATATAATTTACAACATATGGATGTGATTGGGCGTCGTAGAGAGCGTGACGGATTTCGTGAAACACCGCTCCTCCATGTCCGCCGAAGCTGTTGCTTCGATCCATTACCGCCACTGCTTTCACGTTAGCCAATGCCTTTCTGATGTCAGTTACTGGTAGCGGTCTAAAGGTGCGGAGACGTAAGAGTCCAGCTTTTGCCCCTTCGGCTCGAAGCTGATCCACGACAGTTTTGGCAGTGCCCGCGGTTGAGCCAAGGCATACTGTTGCAATATCGGCGTCTTCAAGATAATAAGCGTCAACAAGTCCATTTCCATATTTGCGTCCGCTTAGTTGAGCATACTCATTGTGGATATCCGCAATTATTTTTGACGCTTTTCGCATTGCCTCTTCTTGCTGTCTCTTATGCTCGAAATAATAGTCATAAAGGTCTAAGGGCCCCATCGTTATCGGGGTGTCTGGGTCCAGTTTGAAGGGCACTTTTTTGCCTTCGTGCCCCATTACTAAAGGAATTTGCCTAGTGCCAACAAACTTTCGCACAGTTTCGTCGGGTAAAACTTTGACGTTTTCCAGAGTGTGGCTGAGGACGAACGCGTCGAGACACACCATGACTGGGAGAAGCAGGTCTGTATGTTCGGCTATTCTGAAGGCTTGAATTATTGAATCGTACGTTTCCTGCGAGTTTTCGGCGTAGATTTGTATCCAACCGCTATCTCTCTCTGCCATGCTATCCGAGTGGTCACAGTGTATGTTTATCGGCGCGGATAACGCGCGATTTACGATAGCCATTACCACGGGTGCTCTGCACCCTGACGTAACGGCGAGTATCTCATGCATCAAGGCAAGACCAGCTGAAGCGGTTGCGGTGAAGGTTCTAACTCCGGTGGCAGAGGCAGTTAAACATGCGCTGAGGGCGCTGTGTTCTGACTCTGTGCATATAAATTCGGTGTCTACCTCTCCGTCTGCCACATATTCGCTGAACCGTTCTACGATGATTGTTTGAGGGGTTATCGGATATGCTGCTACCACGTCTACATCTGACTGTTTGACGGCCAGAGCAACTGCTTCGTCGCCATTTAATGCAAGGACTTTTTGTTGAATAGTTGCCATTCTTTAAGCCTCCCCTTCTCTCACCATTTTTATGGCGTCTGCGGGGCATTCATTGGCGCATATGCCACATCCTTTACAGAAATCATAGTTGAACTCGATGTCTTCTGTGGTTTTGTTCCACGTTATGGCTGAGTCGGGGCAAATCATGGGGCATAATAGGCATCTGGTGCATTTTTCAGGGTCACGCACTGGCTTGAAGGTTCTCCAGTCGCCGGTGAGATATTCCGTTGCCGGCTTCCAACAAACTCCTGCCAGGGGGACTTCTTTCCAGCCCTTCGGCTTTTGGCTCATTCCGTTTTTGCCTCCCTGTACGCCTCCTTTAATACTGCGATATTTCTTTCCGCTAATTCCTGTCGGAAACGTTCTCTGATAGCTTTTTCAATGTTCTCTAGGCTCACTAGAGAGACTGCACGGATTGTAGCGCCGAGCATGGCAGTGTTTGTGATGGGGACGTTTAGTATTTTGATAGCGATATCAGTTGCCGGAACAGTCCAGGTTTTTTGGGAAGTGACATTCAATTTTTTCCTGAGTTCTGCGGGGCGTTCTTTGGTGTTGACGATTAGCACTCCGTCTTCGGTGAGGCCGTCAGTCACCCTAACCGTTTTCAAAAGTGTCGGGTCAAGAACCACTGCTACGTTTGGGTTATAAACTGCGCAGTGGAGTCTAATGGGGTCATTGCTGATTCGTGTGTAGGCCGCCAGAGGAGCGCCCATGCGTTCAGGTCCGAACTCGGGGAACGACTGGATGTGTTTTCCTTCAAGAATGGCAGCTTTTGCTAGAAGTTCGCTCGCCGTCCATGCTCCTTGTCCTCCTCTGCCATGCCATCGTATTTCTTGAATCTGTGACATTTAACTTTCCTCGAATCTATCGTTCTACATTTGAACTCTTAAATATACACGTTTCCCTAAGGCTTGCGGAATGCGGCTTTGAAAGTTGCTCAGGAACGTTTAGAGTGCTAATTTTCAGCGGTTTTGCGAAACACTTTTCCCTTTCCTATCGTATTTGTTACTTCTCAAAAATGGTGCTTGCGATGAACAAAATCCGAGTGTGCACAAATAGTGAGCTATGATTAAAGGATGCAAGACAAAAATGGGTAAAATAGTAATCGATGAGAAGACATGCAAGGGCTGCACGCTCTGTGTTGACGCCTGCCCATTCCGTCTCATACAAATCTCTCAACGAATTAACCCTAAAGGCTACTATCCCGCAGAGTTCGTTGACCCCGAAGGAAAATGTACTGGCTGCACTCTGTGCGCCATAACATGCCCGGATGTAGCCATAGAAGTTTACAGAGAAAAAAAGAAGGTTGGAGGAGAGAAATGATGGAGAAAAAGTTTATGACTGGGAACGAAGCGATCGCTGAGTCGGCGATTCAAGCGGGTTGCCGACACTTTTTTGGCTATCCCATAACTCCCCAAAGCGAGATTCCTGAGTATATGTCAAAACGTCTTCCTGAAGTTGGAGGAATATATCTCCAAGCCGAAAGTGAGGTAGCCGCGATCAACATGCTTTTCGGCGCTGCTGGTGCCGGTGCAAGAGTGATGACATCCTCTTCTAGCCCTGGAATCAGCCTCATGCAAGAAGGAATCTCATACATGGTTGGTGCCCAACTTCCCTGCGTAATAGTGAATATCATGCGTGGGGGTCCTGGACTGGGCGGTATACAGCCTTCGCAATCCGATTACTTCCAAGCCACTAAAGGCGGAGGACATGGCGACTATCATCTGCTTGTGCTGGCGCCCCACACCGTGCAGGAGGCGGTTTCACTTACGATGGAAGCCTTCGACTTGGCCGACAAGTATCGCAATCCTGTACTAGTTTTAGGGGACGGTTACATTGGTCAAATGATGGAACCCGTTGAATTCAAAGAGACAACGCCATCGAAACTTCCCCCAAAGGAATGGATCCTTACAGGTGCCAAGGGGCGTCCTCCAAATTTGGTTAAGAGCCTCTACCTTGATCCTGAAGCTTTAGAAAAACACAATCTGGAAATAAACCGCAAAATTCAAGAGATGATTGCGAATGAGGTGCGTGTTGAAACCTATCAAACCGACGACGCTGAGGTTATTATTGCTGCTTATGGGACGGTGGCGAGAATTGCAAAAACTGCAATCAGAGTTCTCCGTGAAAAAGGTGTCAAGGTAGGGATGGTGCGTCCGATTACAGTTTTTCCGTTTCCCTACGACACATTTAGAAAGATGGCTGATAGAGTAGGCAAGTTTTTGGTGGTTGAGATGAGCCTTGGGCAGATGGTTGAAGACGTTAGGCTCGGCTTGTGCGGTGAAGCCAACATCCGCTTTTATGGGCGAACCGGAGGTATGGTTCCGAGTTATGATGAGATAGTTGCTGAAACAGAAAAGTTCGTAAAGGAGGCGTGTTGAAAAATGCAAGTGGAACTTGAGAAGGTTTTTGAACGACCAAGGGCCCTGCGTCCTGTGGTGACCCATTATTGCCCGGGCTGTGGGCATGGGATTGCTCATCGTCTCGTGGCGGAAGTGATAGACGAGTTGGGAATTAGGGAGAAAACTGTTGGTGTTGCGCCTGTAGGTTGTTCGGTTCTTCTCTACAACTATCTTGATGTTGATATGTATGAAGCCGCGCATGGTCGTGCGCCCGCGGTTGCAACTGGCTGTAAACGAGTTCACCCTGAACTGGTTGTTTTCACTTACCAAGGTGATGGCGACTTCGCTTCTATAGGGACTGCAGAAGCGGTTCATGCAGCCGCTCGAGGAGAAAAAATAACCACGATTTTCATTAACAATGCAATCTATGGAATGACTGGTGGGCAGATGGCGCCTACAACGCTTATCGGACAGAAAACCACAACCTCGCCCATGGGGCGGATTCCAGAGCGCGCCGGCTATCCAATTAGGATGGCAGAGTTGCTTTCAACACTTGACGGTGCGGCGTACATTGCAAGAGTTGCCGTGAACAATGCTAAACACATCATACATGCTAAGAAAGCCATAAAGAAGGCGTTTGAGACACAAATAAAAGGTTTAGGCTACTCCATGGTTGAAGTCTTATCGCAGTGTCCAACTGATTGGCGTATGAGTCCCGTCGAGGCAGTAAAATGGGTTGAAGAGAAAATGGTGCCATATTATCCGTTAGGCGAATTCAAAGTTCCAAAAGAGGGTTGACACATGGAAAAAACAGTTGGAAAACCTGTTTATGCCAACGTCATAATGGCTGGTTTCGGCGGCCAAGGATTGATGTTTATTGGAAAGCTTTTAGCGTACAGCGCCATGAAAGCTGGAAAACATGTTACATGGATACCTTCTTACGGCCCAGAAATGCGTGGAGGAACCGCCAACTGCACAGTCGTCATATCAGGCGAAGAAATAGGTTCTCCAGTCATAACCTCGCCGCAAGCATTGATAATTATGAATAACCCCTCTTTGGAAGCATTTGAACCTCGGCTGCAAACTCAAGGATTGCTATTTCTCAACAATTCGTTAATCACCCGTCAACTCAGAAGAGAAGATGTTAAGGCTATTGCAGTACCAGCGAACGACATCGCAGTGGAAATTGGCGAAAAAAGAACGGCTAACATGGTAATGCTTGGAGCTTATGTGGCGCGGACAGAGGTTGTCTCTAAGGAAAGCATCCTGGAAGGTCTGAAAGAATTTTTTGGAAAGAAAATCCAATTTCTCGACGTAAACACGAAGGCCTTCGAAAAAGGAATGGAATACGGCAAACGCTGAAGAAATACGCTGTAAAAACCGAAGGTTTTTATCTGTTGGATATGAGACGCGGGAAAACTATAAGAGACTCCGCGCGAATTTTAAAGAGCACTACACAGTATCTTGAGTACAGATGCCATCATGTGCTATCATGGTCCTCAAGTAAATTGGGGAGGTAGAAAACGTGACAGAAGAAGAAAAAACTGCAAAACCAGAACCTGAACCGGAAAAAAAAGAGAAACCTAAAGAGGTTGTAAAGACGAGTGAGAACGCTGTCCTCATCGGCAGAAAACCAGTGATGAACTATGTAGTTGCATGCCTTACCTACTTCAATTCAGGTGAGAAGAACATCTGCGTCAAAGCCAGAGGGCGAGCGATCAGCACGGCCGTTGATACTGTCGAGTTGTTGCGACGCGCCTTCACAAAAGACGTAGAGCTAAAAAGCATCGTTATCGGCACCGAAGAGGTACAAAGAGAAGAGGGAAGAAAAAGCAACGTCTCAACCATCGAGATAGCTCTGGCTCGACCATAGACCTGAAAGGTTTCCCTCAGTCCGCATCCAAAAGTCGGGTCTCAGGTTCCCGAACGACAGAACAAGGACCTGACCCACACCTTTTTCTTAATATGAAGTATGGTATATCAATTCAAAAAAACCTTCTTGAAATTAAGTGTAGCTGTGCACGTTTTGTAATCCTTAAAAATTCGTTAACTCGTGCCTATGGGGCGAATTCATTTTAAGTTATATCGCGATAACTTGTATATATCGGAAAGAGTCCGATTCTCAGAGATGCAGAGGGACGAAATATTACAAGCCTAGATAATGCACAGATAAAGGCTGTTAAAGATTCTTCAAGATTTGTGGGCATTTTAGCCTCAGCGGGTTCGGGAAAAACTAGGACACTAGTTGCACGAGTTATTCATGCCATAAGAGTAGAAGAACTAAAGCCTTGTGACATTGTGGCTTTTACTTTCACAGAGCGAGCTGCCAATGAGTTGAGATCTAGAATTTTTCTTGAACTAGCAGATCTTGGACCCGAGCTCTCAAGGATGTTTATTGGTACAATACATAGTTTTTGTTATCGTTATCTTATGCAAGATAAACGTTTCATCAATTTTGAGGCTCTTGATGAGATAAATACAGAAGCACTTGTTTATAGGCTCTATGATTATCTTGGTTTGGATGAATCCTACGGGATGAGTTTTTCGAAGAACATAGAGAGGTTCTTGATGGATTACGAACTCTATGAAAATGAGCTTCTTGAAGTGACAGTCCTTCCGCCCGAAATCCGAAATGTGATAGCTAGGTTTGTAGATATTCTTCTAAAAAACAGATTGTTGACTTTTGGTTCTATGATCCGTTATGCTGTTAAGAATCTTACCTCGCAAACGCATGAATCTGAGATTAAGCATCTTCTTGTAGACGAGTTTCAGGATGTAAATCCAGCTCAATTGAGACTTATCAAAGCGATGATAGGAGATTCAGCAAAACTAACCGTTGTTGGAGATGACTTGCAATCCATCTATCAATGGAGAGGGTCAGATGTTTCGCTATTGCTGAACTTCAAAAATCAATTTCCAGGAGCCAAACTTCATGTTCTTGACACCAATTATCGCTCTGCTTATCATATAGTGGAAATGGCAGAGACGTTTGCTAAAACAATCGAACCGAGACACGAGAAGGAAATGAGAGCATTTTCAGAGAAGAAGCCATCTAGAAATGTGCTCTTCCAAGAAGCTTCTGATGAGGACCATCAGTCGACTCTGATGGGTGAGTTGATTCTGAAACTAAAAAGTCAAGGTTATCAATGGAGAAATATTGCGGTTCTTCTCAGATCTGCCAGAACTTCAGCCCCACCAATTCTTAGAGCTCTTAGACATTTAGGCATTCCCTTTTTCAGTCCCCAGGTCAGTATCGATGGGACCGTGATTACAGAAGTTTTTGTTCCTCTATTTAAGCTCCTTTCTGCTGAAACGGAACCAAGGAATGAAGAGGAAGAGGCTGAACAAGACAGACTTATTCAAAGATTTTCGGTTGGAATTGAGAACTTTTTTCAATCCAGTATCGATGAAATCAGCTCGTTTTTAGAAAAATGGAAATCTGACATTCAAATGAATAAAAGGAAGGCTTACAATGTTCGATTGTACCTTTTTGAGTTTTTCAAGAATTTGGGTGTTCAATTAAGCGGGGATGAAGTTGACCTTCTACCACAGATAGGGACTCTCACTCAGATAATTCGATCTGTTGAAGAAATTCATCGCAGGAATCTTAAAGGGTTTTCGAGAAGGCCTTCTCTTGAAGCAGTCTACAAAGAAATCTCGTATATGCTCGCCACACGAAGTGATGACTTCGGAGAAACAAATATGATGATGACTTCAGTTGATGCAGTCATAGTCACAACGGTACACCAAGCAAAAGGGCTTGAGTGGCCAATAGTCATTGCTCCTTCAGTAATTGCAGGAAGATTTCCTGTGAGGGCAAGAGCCCATGAAACACCATTTGATGACGAGATAGCAGGAAGATATGGGACATCAGAGACCGACGAAAGAAGATTGTTTTATGTTGCAACAACCCGAGCTATGGATGCCCTATACATACTCGGATTCAGACAAAAGAAAGCAAACGTTTCAAAGTTTATTAAGGATCTTCACAAAGCAAAGCAATTGAAAACAGTGCACCTTACAAATATCTCTGGCGAAGACCTTCCAAGACCGATGAAACAACCGGTCACCAAAGATAGCATTTCTACTAGTTTGTCGGATCTGTTGACATACCATGAATGCCCCTTCCAATATCATCTTCGAAGAAATTCAGGGATATATCCCCCTATCCGAGATGACTTGGGTTTTGGCCGTTCTCTTCATGAAATTATCCAACGAAGAGCTATGGAGCCTGATTCAGTTCAATTGTCGAAACTCGTGCAAGAATATACCCATATCCCATTTGAATCCACTAGAGAGTTGGAGATACATAAACAGGCTATAACGCGACGAGTTAAGAGAATAATCTCACTTGGACTATTAAAGGGTCAAACACGCGGTGAGGTTGACATTGGGATTTTCATGGAAAATGCCACGATCACTGGCAAAATAGATTGTCTAGTTAAGAATCGAAACGCAGAGAGTTTCACGATCCTTGATTGGAAATCTTCGATTCGTAAAGAGTTCTTGAAGCGTTACTTAACTCAGATTCAATTTTATGTGCTAGCATTGAAACATTCTGGAGCGTCTGTGTCAAATGCATATCTTGTCGACATAAAAAGAACATATGAAGAGAACAAACCCAACCTGGTCGAAGTAGATATTTCGCCCCAGGCACTGAAAAGCCTCGAGAAAGATCTAGAACAAGATTTAAAGGGGTTGAGAGAATTCATTTTCACACCAAAGAGTTCTCTGGGTAGTTGTCTAGGATGCGATGTCAACTCAATTTGTGGATTCGCAAAGATAGAGGGATCTAGATGACCCTACTCACCAAAGAAAACCAGATCTGGCGAATTGAACCTTCTAAAAAGACTAGCATAAATGCTGTACGTTATGCTTCAATGTCAGTGAACTGGACTTTTAACAGACTGGCGATCAAGGCATCGCCATGGACCTGGTATATAAGAATGATGAGAATAGTTTCAGGCGTTGCAGTTCAACAATGCCTCATCAGAGAGTTGGAAAAGAGAGGTAAAAAAATCATTAAAGATCTATCAGATTACCGGACAGAAGATACCTTCGATCTGGCCTTGCCAAATGGTGAGATACTTGACAGCAAAGCAAGTAATTACTATGTAGACTATGTCGGGCCAGAAATTAGACCGAATTTCAGCTTGAAATATCTCATTGAAAACAAAGACTATTGCGGAAAAGACTATCGATCATTCTTTCCATGTCTAGTACCAGCTGAGCAGTTCAATGTTAAAAGGAAAAGACACAAAGATTACTATCTTTTTGCCATAGTCACCTGTATTAATTTCATAAGAGATAAGCTGACAGGAAGGGAAGATGATTGGCTTATTGCTGCCGTCCCAATGGATTTAGGAAATTTCCTTAACTACAAAAAGCTGGTTCAAGCCCGAGAAGAGGAAGGAAAAGGAATATCCTTAAGCTTCTCGGTCTCGCATAACCATACGCTCGAGAAGTACATTCCTTCAAAGAAGAAAAAAACCCACAAATTTTATGTCGGATATGAAAAAGATGGGAACTTTTCCGAAGAGATGGTTGAGTTGGGTCTGAATAAGGCACATGAGTTCCCTAATATTTCGGGCTTTTCATATGTCAGAATGGACCGTGAAGAGTTTGAAACGTTTCATGCACTTATCAAGATGAAAATCAGGAATCATTTGACCAAGAAAATGCTCAATACAAGATTCAAGAATATTAACAAACTTCCCCAAAAAGTATTCTCATTCGGTAGAAAACATTTCGCAAATCTTTATCCTCCAAAGTCTGAGTTTTTCTTCCTGGGATGGATTAGCTACGAATCATTCAAAGAAAGAATGGCCTCACTGCCTTGCTACGGTCCTCCTAAAGATAAGATCGACAAGTACAGTAACACTGAAGGTGTGCCATCGAGACCAGGGTTGCTGTATCCAAGAACTACGTGTTTTATATATCCGAATGTTTGGAGAGGTGGCATGAGGAACAAGAATTTCTATGTCCTTCCTAGGGATCTGCGAACAATGGATGAGCTTTTGAAAATAGTATAAAGGAATGCTGATTCTAGATGTTTTCTCTCTTCTTGAAATGCAAACAAAAGTGATGGAAAATATTGCTGACCCAGACTATTCCAAGGGCGAAAGGTCGAATTTTGACATCATCTTGGCACCATAGAGTGTTTCCTAGATAGTCATAGTTTCCCCTTTTCCCACATAATCGCAATGTCAAATCCCAAGCCAGTGGGTAGATGACATGCTCTCGTTTCACATTTTTCACGATAACTGTTAAGAGACCACGAGGTTTCAGCAAGGTTGCCACTTGCGCATAAACCTCCTTTAATGCTTCTAAGAACCTCTCATAATTGTCAATGTTTCCTAGATCGTTAGGGTCATTTGAGTAATATTGAAGCAAGCGTCGCTTTCTACGTGATTTCTGGTATTCACTTCCACGGTTTCTCAAAACAGACCAATAGGGGGGACTCGTTATACAATAGTCAAAGGTCATTCTTTTGCAGGTTGGATTTTCCATTATTTTCATAGCATCACCTTGAACCATCTTTATATCCAACTTGTTGTTATGCGGTGGATGATCCCTGTCACCCTGTGGAATCCACTTATCAAGACGTGTTGGCATCTGAGACAGAAGCCTTTCATTTGACACGTTGACGAATTCTTGGTTAATATCCATACCGAGGGCATTTCTTCCAGTTCTGGCTGCAGCAATCAAAGTGCTTCCAGTTCCTGCCATTGGATCGAGTATTGTCTCACCAGGTTTTGTGAAGAATTCGATGAATGGTTCAATCAGTTCTTCAGGGAATTTGGCGGGATGATATAATTCGGTTTTACTCCGTGGGGTCGGTTTGACAATGATCCAAGGAGGGATACTCGGTGGGCTCTTTGCTAATCTTAGATATTCCTCAGACGGTCTGAAAGGACTTCTTCTGTCATCTGTTGCTTGAAAAACAAGAAGATAGTAGACACTTCTATGATCTTCTTCATTGCTATGCGCCTCATTAGCCAGATCTTGAGCTTCGTCAACATCCTTTGTCTTGTCATAGAAGTTCACTAATGCTACTTTCTCATCCCTTAAACGAAGATGCTCTCGACAGGCCAACGCAAAAAACCATGGGATTGGGAATGAAGTGGAAGATCTTCCTAAGAAATCAATCAGGATAGCACAATAACGCTTTGGAACAAGGATTTTTCTCATCAATTCAGAAAGTCTAGACGAGTATACTGCGGCAAAATCATCAAATTCGCTTTTGTCTCTTATCATTTGCCTGAAGTCGATGAACAAGAAATCATACGCTCTAGACCCGTTAAGTTCTGATTTAAGAATTCTCATTATATTATGATGATTTTCAAAGTTGCTCACCTTTTTGATTATCCTCTCACCAAAATGTTTCCCTGAATAGGTAACTTCTTTTTTGTCCAGGACAAGTATTCGAGAGGGGTTGCCATTTGGCCACCTGCTCTTAGTGAAGAAGAAAATGCATTCTTCAACTAAATTTTCAACACTCTCAAATATGAAGAAGCTTTTCTGAAACTTCATCCAGTTTTTATAGGACAAATCGTTCATACGATTTGGAGGTCCTTTTCCGCCTCGTTTTTTATTTGTCCTTTTCACATCTCGATGCATCTGATTCTCCTACCTTATAATTATATGAAATTGACAAGAAGGGTTTTTCGGTTGCCACTTGATTCAATAAGCATATCTGTCTGCCTAGTGGTCCTCTTCTGCTTCTGTATCCTCTAGGTCAATTTCTGCACTAGATTCATAACCACAAGCTTCAGAGTCTTCCATATCCTCATCTGGAAGAGGGTCTCTTTCTTCCTTCTCAGATTTCTTTGTAGAGTTTGTTTCCTCCATTCTTGAGGACTCTCTCGGTATTTCTCGGTATAATGTAGTAACAAGTTAATTAAATAATTTTCGGTAATTAGTATTCGCACGTGGTAAAAATGGGTAAAAAAGTTAAGACAAGCGTCTCATTGGATGAAGATGTTTTGAAATGGATGGATGAGCAAATTGCAACAAAGAGATTTAGAAATAGAAGCCATCTGATGGAGTATGCCATAGAGCAATTGCGTAGAAACGTTTGAGCATCAATGAACAGTTTTTCGTAACTTACCATGCAGACAAAATTGAAAAAGAATGGCTGAAAAAAAGCGCGCGCGCTTCGGATTCATTCTTCATTTCATCTCCTTTTTGGTTTATGAAGCCAAAATCTGTAGCGAGATTACCGATGACTATAAAAATCAGTTTTCAACTATTGAATAATCTTCACAACAAAGGTGGAATTAAATGTCAAATTATCCAAAAATTGTTGTTACTCCTCCAGGACCGAAGGCGCGAGAGCTTGCGAAACGAGACGAGAGGGTAATTTCACAGTCGTTTGTGCGATTTTATCCTCTGGCAATACAGAGTGGGAAGGGCTGTATAATTCGCGATGTGGACGGAAACGAATTCATAGACTTCAACTCTGGCCTTGTATGTCTAAACGTAGGGCACAGCCATCCAAAGATAATAGAGGCAGTAAAAAGCCAATTAGACCGTTTTCTGCACTATTCCGTTACTGACTTCCTATATCGAGAAGTCGTGGATGTGGCTGAGAAACTGGTTGAAATTACTCCTGGCCGGTGGGAAAAAAAAGTTTTTTTCGGCAATAGCGGTGCCGAGACTGTTGAAGCTGGAGCGAAACTTGCAAGGTGGCACACGCGAAAACAATTGTATATAGCCTTCACCAGCGCGTTCCACGGTAGAACCTTTGGCGGAATGTCCTTCACAGCTAGCAAACCCGTTCAGAGACGCTACTTCTTTCCCTTGGTTCCAGGCGTAACCCATGTGCCTTATGGTTACTGTTACCGTTGTCCCTTCAAACTCACCTACCCAGACTGCCACTACTGGTGCATAGATTTCATTGACGAATACGTACTGCAAAAATATATCCCTCCCGAAGAAGTTGCAGCTTTCGTCTTTGAACCGATACAAGGCGAAGGCGGCTACGTTGTACCTCCACCCGAATATTTCCCAAGGCTCAAGAAGTTGGCAGACAAGTATGGCATATTGATGATGGATGATGAGGTGCAGGCGGGAATGGGGAGAACTGGTAAATGGTTTGCAATTGAGCATTGGGGCGTTGAGCCAGATATAATATGCATTGCCAAATCCATAGCAGCAGGGTTGCCTCTTGGCGCCATGGTTGCAAAAGCCTCAATAATGGACTGGGAAGGCGGTTCTCACGCAAGCACTTTTGGCGGAAACCCAGTATCTTGTGCCGCTGCGTCAGCGGTTATTGATGTAATTCAAGATGAGGGGCTGAGAGAGAACGCTGCGAAGCAAGGCGTTTACATTATGAAGCGGCTTGAGGAGCTTAAAGAAGAAAGCAACATTGTCGGCGACGTACGTGGAAAGGGTTTGATGATTGGCATAGAACTCGTTGAGGACAAGGTCAGCAAAAAGCCTGCAGCAAAAAAGGCAGCAGAGGTCATGACGCGAAGTTGGAAACGAGGCGTGGCGGTGATAACCTGTGGCAAGTCAACAATACGATTGGCGCCTCCCCTCATTATAACGCGGGAACTTGTGGACGCAGGGCTGGACATCATAGAGGACGCAATCAAACATGTAGAAAAAGAAGGCTAAAACCCTTTTTCTTCCATTCTACTGAAAACCTATTTTAAACCATAACGTCTGATTTTGCAGATTGAGGATATAAAGTAGTGCTTAAGTTGCGAAACTGGCGAGACGTTTGGCAATATTGCACCGCTCTGCCTTGGAGGAGTGTAAATATGGAAGGTGAAAGCGATGGCGATTCGAAGCGTAAAAAAGCAGAGAGGGGTCTAAAATGGGCGCAGATAATGTTAAGCAACTCAGTCTCGCCAAAACAACCCAACAATCGCTACTATCCCTCGTCTTCAACCTTGGCGGCGTTTTTGCAGGTTAAATTATAGGCTTCATACAGAATTCGAGATGCTCGTGCTGTCAAGCGGCTTCACGCCAGAAGAATCAAAAAACTTCTTAGGATTGATTAGACTGGGAGTCGCCACAGAGCAAATTGCCGACGCTGGAGCCGAAATAGCGGAGGTGGTTCTTAGAGGATTGAAACCACATCGCATTCTGAAGCTTGTAATTGAAGAGGCAGAAGAAACTGTTGCACGGGTCCAAGTATCCCCTAGCTCTCCATTGATAGGAAAGAGTATCCGCCAAGCTCAAATCCACGAAGAAACCTGAATGTGGATCTTAGCAATACGAAGAGACAGCATTTGGATACGCCCAAAACCTGGCACAGTGATAAAACCAAAAGACATTCTAATCGCCTCAGGGTACGCAGAAGGAGAAGAGGACTTGAATAAACTGGCTTCCCAAGAAGAATAAAAACGTTTTACCTCACATTCACTTCCCTATTGCTATGTATTAGCCGCCTATTTGGAGCTTATGCAAGGCGGCTGGCCTAAGCGACGTGCACACATAACGGCCTATGTATACTCTCTAAACGTGAAATTGCACTTTGTACATCTAAAAAACTGCGTCGACGACTCATCACTGCCCCGCGTCTGCACCTGCCAAACAAGCGCCAAATTGTTTCCACATTTCGGGCACTCAATTCTCATAGTAGGCATAGTTCGCAACTTCTGCGCCTCTTTGCCAATCACCGTGATAGACTCCTGAAAAGGCTTTGGCTCCTTTATAGTCAAGGGAACAACAATCTTCTCACTAGCATCAACACTTTTCTTAAAACCACATTTTGGACAAACCCAAACCACATCTTTTTTTCCCTTCTTCTCAGCTACAAGCCTCTTTCCACACTTCACACAAAACTCCAAGGTTTCTTCACCATATCTGTTCCTTTCCCCTCGCAATAGACTCTTAAAAATCTTTTCCAATTCCAATAAAGATTTCAACTACTACAAAGGGCCCGTCAACCCTGAAGCAATCAAATGCGCCACCCGCAACGCCTCAGGAACATTGCTCCGAGTAGCAGTGCTCTTCACAATTCTCCTCGCAACATCCACTTCGATTCCCGCTACTTGCATAAAAATTGCTTCTTCTTCCCGCCGTGTAAAAACCTTGATAATTCTATCTGCATTCTTAATCGCCTTCCACCTTTCCTCCGAAAATGGCAAATTCTCAAGTGCTCTCCGAATATCATCAAAATCTGGTTTCTTCCGCGTAACCGCAATAACAGGTAAATGGGTCATTCCAAAAAGCCTCATAGTATCAACAACATTAAAACCTGCAAAAGTTACCCCATCCAGCATAATCACTCTCAACTGCCCATAATGAGGCGAGCTTGTTATCATCTCTGCAATCTTCTCAGTAGCGTCCATGCCATCAACCTCAACCCGCGTCCGCATAACTCCATCAAGCCAATATCCACCCCTAAAAACAACCCCAATAACGTCACACTTCCCCCGTGTATGAGGAATAAATGCCCCATCGTCAACACCAACGCTTCTAATCTCCGGTTTTATACAACGAAATTTTCCATTTCTCAGCTGTAACACCCTCTTTAACTCTTCATGGCGAATAGAAAATAAGCATTATTATATCCAACCTTTCCTCACAAAACAGTTGATGAGCAATATGCCAAATCCGAAAAAAAGATTTTCCTTCACACCAACCCACAAAACTATACAAGAAATTCTAACCGACCATAAACTTGCAGCCCTCGGTGACGCTTACACCAACCTTGTTTACTCTCTCTACATCTCCACAAAAACTGGGCAACCAGCTGGTGGGAAAGCAGATGGTCACATGCTCTCTCAGGCTTTGAAACAAGCAGGACTAAGAAACCTACTTGGTTCAAGAGTAGACCGTCACAAGCAAGCAGATGCTGCAGAAGCGTTACTAGTCTATGTCTGGTTGCAAGGCTTAACAACAATCAGAGAGAGCGTAGGCATACTAATAGAGCATGAAGACGTTGTTGAAGCGTTCAGTTTCCTTCTTTCTAAAGCAAATAAAATGCTCAACTTGTAGTGCCTACTTTGCTAGCTTTGCCATTTCTTTAAAGCCTTGTTAAATGCTGCCCTAAATGTTTTAGTATCTTTCTGCACATCTGCCACTGCTTCTTGGAGCACAATCTCTGGCTTGCTCCGTGTTTTTGTGCGAAGATAAATTATGGGGCTAGCAGTGAGAGGATGTGAAATATTATAACTCGCAAAGTCTACCCGTTCATCTTTAAGCAGGGCTTTTTGAATAACATTACAGAAGGTGTGGCTTTCTCCATCAACCTCTATCTTTAGCTCATTTTTTTTCTTATTCAAAATTTTTACTTTCATCGGAAGCCCCCCTTTTCCAAAAGATTGCTTCGCCGTAATCTACAGCAATTCGACGCTTTTCAATTTTTCCACAGCTTGGACAATGCATTCTGTAACGTCTTTGTTGAAGCATGTGTCCACATTGCGAGCAGAATGCGTACAAAACTCCAAGATTCTTGTCTGTCGTGGAAAGATGGTAAACTCTGTTTTTTTCGCTTATTACCTTTGCACGGAGAATGTCTCCCGGTTTACAAACATCATGGATTGAGTCAACATAAGATGTGCTTATATCAGAAATGTAAAGCAACCCTGAAAAGACACCCGACAAATGTTCTTCTCCTATTTTGGATATTCGCACGACTGCAGTTTTGTTTTGAAGATTTGAAACCTGCCCAGTCACAATGCTGCCAACTCTTGGCACTCTTGCTCCACGAACCAGTGGAAAAATCGAAACTGTTTTGTTTTGCAAATCCAAAAGCGTACGTCCACTAACTTTAGCGTGTATTTTCCCCTGCTCTACGTAAGTACCTTGGCCGGGCGAGAACTCCTCAATTACTCCCAAGTGGTCTCCTGGAGCAACGAATTGTCCACTTTGTCGTTTTAAATGAGATTTACTCATGTATTTCCTCTCTCGTTTGCGCTCTGTGTGAAGCTTATTAGGTTTCGAATAGTTATCCTAAGCTGAATGCTCGTTACTTTTCCATCGTACTCCTCAATAAACCTTTTGATTAAGAAGTAAAAAAGGCTCCTTCTCTATATCCACATAAATTTTGGGAGTTTTAAAGACCGGTTTCTACTATGTATAGATCAACGAGAAATTGGTGCTTTCGTTTTCTATGGAAATCGAACATGTGTGGAATTGTCATTAGCGTAGTGTATACAGCCTTGATTTCTCCACCATGCCTTTCAATGAACTTCCTCAAAAAAGGAGAAGGAGAAACTGGCATGAGTCGAGACTTTTGTCCCCTTAGTCTTTTGACTAACTTGCAGTTTTCTCTGCTGCTTTTATGTAACGAATAAACATGCTTGCCTATTTCTAGCGCTTTCCTTAGGAATTTCCGATCAGCCCTTCTTCTTTGTATCCCAAAGGGGGGGTTCTGCAATACCGTGTCGAAGGCTCCTTGAATCGTAGTGATGTCGGTGGTTATCCATTGTATCTTTTCTTTCACGTCTAGTCTTTCAGCGTTTTTTGATGCCACTTCTATAGCGTTTCTGTCTATGTCTACACCCATTGTCTCTTTTGCTCCTAAGAGAGCGCTGCCTATGGCGAGTCTTCCTGTTCCACAACCTAGGTCTGCTATGTTTTTGCCTATTATGTCGTCATACGTGTATGTTGCTATGTAGAGTAGTTCAGCGGCGGCTTCTGGGGTTATTGTGTATTGTTCCAAATAGGCTTTGGGAGATGGATGTGACTCGACTTTTGAAAGCGCGATTTCCAAGTCTAGCTTTCGAACCAACCTCTTTTGCATAGTTCTTCCCATTGCAGCTTACCTAGAGCAACCAGCGCCTCTTTTGGTGTAAGTAAAGGTTTACGAAATTTCTTAGCGTCATCTAAGGACAGTCTAGGGCACGCTGTGTTTATGAAGGCATCTACTGCTGGAAATTGCATTAGGACCTCTGGGGTAATCTCCTTCAAAGCAAAACATGTAGCTTTCTTGCCAGCATCTTCCACAAGCCCCTTCATTTTTAAGGCTTGGTCTAGTCTTTTCTGTCCAATTTTCAATCCTATCAGTATGCCAATTTTCTCGGCTTGCTTGGCTTCGTGAATGTTTGCCCAACGTTTTTTCAGCATTCTTGACGTTTCATCCTCCAATGTAAAAGCTCTTCTCTCGTAGGGATCTGCTACTATCGTAGGCTTTGCCGTAGCTAGGGCTACACCTAATGCATGGAATTTTCCGCCGCCAACAAAGAGAAAAGCGTCTACTTCTTTTGAAATTGCTTTTGCATTGCTATAATCACACCCAATTACTTGCCCTGCATACTTCAACCGCCCCGCATCTCCAACTGCGATGGTTTTTCCTTCTTCCAAAAGTATGTTTCTCACATCATCAAGTTTGTGCACGTGCTGAACGGTTGTTACTAATCCCATTTTTTTATACTCCTTAAGGTAAGGAATTGCTTTTCTTACGGCGTTTATGACGGAGCACTTTGCTTTCGCTTCGATGTAAAACGTTGAAAACGCGGTTTGCTTTATCATTTCACTGTGACCGTAATGAACGATGAGATCCGCCCCCAGTCTTTCTGCTTCAACTATCGCCAAGTCACAGGCTCCATAGCAAGGATCGGCAGAAACAATTGCGAGAGCGCCAGCACTTTCAACCTCAGCAGCCAACATTGGACCGTGAGGTTTCAACCCCTCAGGAAGCTGTATAAAAACTAATTTAGCTTTTCTTTTCTGAACTTCCCTTCGTAATTGTTTTTCTTCTAGGTCAAATGTTAAGGATGACATTTGCGATTTTCCTTTAGAGAGAAATACCTTGTGAAAGGGAGGGTGCAGTGCTTATTCAAGAGTCCATTCAGGGCTTTGTGAACCCTTCTTTTTTGGCTTCTCTTGCACTTGTTTCTGGCTCTCTATTGCTTGTTCCAATATGATTTTCTGTTCAATACTTGCAACCAGCTGTCGGGTGCTTATCACGGCGTCGTTATTTACGGAGATGCTGTCGATACCGCAACGAACTAGGAATTCAGTAAAGTCTGGCAGGTTTGAGGGGCCTTCGCCACAGATGGAAACTGTGACTCCGTTTTCGTGGGCTACTTTGATCAAGTGTGCGATTATGCGCTTGATTGCCGGGTCTCGTTCGTCGAAGTAGCCCATTTGTCCTAGTATTTCGGAGTCTCGGTCTATCATTAGGATGCCCTGAGTCAGGTCGTTTGAGCCTATGGAAAAGGCGTCACAGAGCTTTGAGAACTTGTCTGCCATTATCGCTATTGAAGGAGTTTCTGCCATAAACCATACTTGAAAGCCTCTAGAACTTTCCAACCCTTCCTCTTTCATAATTTCAAGGCATTTCTTGGCTTCCCATAAGGTTCTTATCACTGGAAGCATGACCCAGATATTCTCGAGTCTCCACTCTTCACGACATTTGCGAATAGCTTCACACTCCAGTCTGAATGCTCCCTCGTACCGTTGACTTATGTAGCGACTTGCTCCTCGCCAACCAAGCATCGGGTTGGCTTCTTCAATTTCATATTTTTCGCCCCCCTTCAAATCTCGGTATTCATTTGTTTTAAAGTCACTAAACCTAACAACCACTGGTCGAGGCTGAATTGTCCTTGCAACTCTAGCTATTCCTTCTGCCAGCTTGTTGACGAACTTGTCTCCCTCGCCTTTTTCAAGTAAGTACAGTGGATGTTCACGGATGTAACTGGCGAGAATAAACTCAATGCGCATGAGTCCTATACCATTAAAAGGTAGATCTTTGTAGTCATCAATTTTTTCTGGAACTCCAAGGTTCATGAAAATCTTCGTGGCAGTCACAGGTGCAGATTGAACCATTGAAATGGAACCCGTGCTGACCATTGAGGCTGCTGGTCTTTCAAGGCTCGGTATTATGCCTTCGTAGATCACACCGTTCCGAGCATCCACAGTATATTCTTCATCTGTCTTCATAACTTTGGTTGCTGTCTCTGTACCTACGATGCACGGAATGCCTAGCTCACGGCTTACAATTGCTGCGTGGGCTGTGACGCCGCCTTTATCCGTTATTATGGCACTGGCAAGTTTCATGAAAGGCACAAAATCTGGGCTAGTCATGGGTGTAACAAGTATGTCTCCTTTTTTAACTAACTTTGCGGCGTCTTCAGGCGTGAAAACAATCTTTGCCACACCAAATCCTATATCTCTCCTCCCCGCCGCAATGCCTCTAACAACAACTTTCATTTCTGAGAGTTGCCTTGGTGCAGCGGTTGCTTCAATCTCCTTTTCTTTCTCCTTTATGCTCCAAACGGTTTCAGGTCTCGATTGAACAATGAAAATGTTTTCAGGAAACACTAAGTCACGGTCTATAGCCCATTCGATGTCTTGAGGTTTACCATAATGCTGGTCGATCTGGTTGCCTAGTTGAGCCAATCTATGAATTTCCTCATCGGTAATGCAAGGTTTGTCCTGTCTTTCTGAAGGCACCACAGCACTCTCTGTTTTTCCAGTTTGTAGGTTGCGGACGTACTCCGCCGTTTTTTTCGCTATTTTTCTCTCGATTATTTCGAGTGTTTGTTTGTCTACTACAAAGTGGTCGGGAGTTTCTGCGCCTGAGACAACCGCTTCACCGAGGCCCCAAGTGCCTTCGATGATTATTTGGCTTCGGTCACCAGTCACGGGGTTTATTGTAAACATAACGCCTGCCGAGCGGGCATTCACCATTTTTTGGACGCCTACGCTTATGAGGACTTGTTCGTGTTTGAACCCTTTTTCGGTTCGGTAGAAAATTGCTCTGGGAGTGAAAAGGCTTGACCAGCATTTAATCGTTTTCTTAACCAGTTCATCGGGTCCTTTTACGTTTAGATAAGTTTCTTGTTGCCCCGCAAAAGAAGCGTCTGGCAAATCTTCAGCGGTTGCGCTAGAGCGGACAGCCACAGAGAGGTTTGTAGTATCCGTTTTCTCACTTAATTCTCGATAGGCGGCTTTGATAGCTTTCTCTATTTCTGTGGGCATTCTTACAGCTTCAATGAGTTTTCTGATTTTTTTGGAGGCTTCTTGATATTGTTTAGGGTCGTCAGTATCAGTAATGGTTTCTTTAATGATTTGATATATTTTTTGAGCGATGTTTGTTTCGGTTATAAACTTCTTGTACGCTTGGGCTGTTATAGCAAATCCTGTGGGGACGGGAACCTTTGCTTGTATCATTTCCCCCAAGTTTGCGTTTTTGCCGCCGGCTGTTGGAATATCGCTCTTCGTTAATTCTTCAAACCATAGTACAAGCTTTTCTTCCGTTGGGTCGCCCATGGCTGTTAATCTCCTACTTTTTCGGTTATTATGCGGCAGGGCATTGGGAGCTTTGCTTGGCCGAGTTTTAGGGCATGTTTTGCAGTTTCTATGGAATCTTCGTTTATACCTACAACTATTATTGGCTGATTGGGTCTTACTCGTGCTGCTATTCCTACGGGTTTGCCGAATGCTCCACGCATGCCGTCTTGCAGTCTATCTGCGTGGGCGCCGAAGATCATTTTATTTTCTCTTAGGATAATGTGTGGGTAAGGCATGATTCGTAGGAAGTAGTTGTTTCCAAGTTTTGTTGATAAATGGCGGTTTGAGGCTATTCTTGCTGCTTCTAGGGCGTTGTGGCGGATTTGAGCTTTTTCAAGCGCGATTAGCTTGGCTTTGACTGGGAATTTTGTTTTTGTGTCGCCCATAGTGAACTTGGTGATTTTTGAGGGCGGTGAGCTTTTAGCATACTTTTTTCTTGTGTAAGCTTGACCTTTTACTTTACGGTAATTTTTGGCTTTCACTGCTGTTCCCTTCAGCATAGCGATTTCGCTGATATTTAAAGCGTTTGTTGTGATAAGTTTGTTATGACTGTTATGAATTGAAAATATGAATTGGGCCGAGAAAAACAGTTAGAGGGTTACTGGTGACTTGTTTTTGAACCATTTTTCTGCTAATTCTTCATAGTTTGGGAAAACTTTCTTTAGGATGGGGATATACATTTGTTTTTCCTCTTTTGTGATGTATTGGAATTGATAAGGCCCTGTGTAGGGTGATGGTTCACCTTCGCGGGTTATGAATTCGATGTGCATGAAGGGGTCGCCTCGTTTTATTGTGATGGGGTTGCGGTTGTTATTGAGGTTGACGATTTCTAGTGCTAAGCGTCCGATGAAGCCGCTGTGGACTTTTGCGGCGTTAAGGAAGCTTAGCCCCATGCGCCCGTATTTGCTTTTAGCTGTGAGGTGGGCTACGAGGTTGGGTGGTGTGAATATTATTTCGTAGCTGATGATGTTTTGGTGTTCTAGGTAGTTAAGGGTGGTTTCTTCTTTAACGGTGAGGACGTAGCCATCCCCGTCGAGGAGGTGGTAGTCATAGGGGTAGATTATACGGTATTGCTCTATGAGGTTGAAGATTTTGTCTTTGCCTAGGATACACATGGTTTTGGATGCTCCTGTTTGTGTTTGATGTCTGTAATGTGTATGGTGGTGAAAAAGATTTTCGGTAAGTCGTGGCGTTTATGTGTGACGCTTAGACTAGGCCATTCTATTAATCTCCGAAAATGATAGTTAAGACTTAAAGATGTGCATGTGACGTCCATATCTTTTCCAGATTTTATTTGGTCAAGCAGGTATCAAATAGAAAAACTGCAGATAGGATTCGTTGATTAAAGATTTTAAATTGTTCTTTTAAGGTTCATAAAAAGCCCGAATTTTCTCTTGAGAGCTTTTCAATTCTTCTGTTTTGCTCACCAAATCCAATAGGGCATAAACTGTTAAATGTTTATATGGTTGGTTTTTGTTTTTAACCTAAACGCAACAAGCACGCGCGTGCACAAATATGGATTTCCCCAAAAAAATAAACACGTACTGTCCAAAATGTAAAATTCACACTGAACACTCCGTAAGCCTTTACAAGGCTGGAAAACGCCGCGCCCTAGCTGTCGGCGCCCGCCGCCATGAAAGAGAAAAACATGGCTATGGCGGCCAAGGATGGCCCCTCCAGAAAAAATTTGCCAAAACCACCAAAAAACAAGTTCTTAAATTTAAATGCAAAAAATGTGGCTTTATCATTCAGAAAAAGGGGATCCGCCTGAGAAAATTAACTATTGGAGGCCAAGCCTAGACAATGAGCACAGATTGGGAAACCTTAATTCCTAAGCCTAAATCCTACTTCATCCGCGTTCGTTGCCCAGATTGCGGCAACGAGCAACTAATCTACAGCAACCCAACTAACACCGTAAAATGTAACATATGTAAAATCACCCTTGCCACTCCAACAGGAGGCAAAGCAAAAATCAACGGTGAAATTACTGCCATAATGGAGTGAGGCTACGTAACGATGTCCATAATCCGAAAACCCGAATGGCCAGAAAGAGGCGAACTCGTCCTCGCCACAGTCAAAAAGGTCATGGACTATGGTGCCTACGTCGCCCTCGAAGAATATGGCAACAAGGAAGGACTCCTCCATCGAAGCGAAATCAGCACAAGTTGGGTTCGCAACATCCGCCACCACGTCCGTGAAGGCCAAAAACTCGTTCTCAAAGTCCTTCGAGTTGATCCGGATAAGAAGCACATAGATCTTTCTCGTAAACGTGTCAACAAACGTGAACGCATAGATAAAATCTACACTTTCAAACACGATCGCAAAGCCGAAACTTTCCTACGCATTACAGCTGAAAAACTCAACAAACCTCTTGAGGAGATTACAGAAAAAGCAGTCGTCCCCATGGAAGAAATCTATGGTGACGTCTACACGGCTCTCGAAGATGCAAGTCGTCAAGGCTCTGAACCATTAATAAAAATTGGCGTTCCCCTCAATATCGCCCAGACTTTAGCTGAACTGGCCAAAGAAAAAATACGCCCTCCACTAGTCGAAATTAATGGAGTTCTCCAACTCACCAGTACAAAATCTGATGGCGTCAACATAATCAAAAAAGCTCTGCACTCGGCCCAAAAAACCCCGACTCCCAACACCGCGAGGATCCACATTTACACCATTGCAGCTCCAAAATACCGCCTAAAGATAGAAGCTGAAAACTACAAAGAAGCCGAGACCATAATCCAAAAAGCCTCAGAAGCAGCCATAAAAATAATCTCAAAAGCAGGTGGAGAAGGCAGCTTCAAAAGGGAAAAATAATGGTTTGGCTTCTGAGAAAATGCGAAAAATGCATTCGCTACACCTTAAACACGGAAGAATGTCCCCACTGCGGTGGCAAAGTCCACATTCCCCACCCCGCAAAATTCTCCCCAAACGACAAATACGCCAAATACCGCATAGCCCTGAAAAGGAAGGATCACACGCATGAAAACAATGATCAAAGATATATCCAAGATAAATCCCAAGAACCCTGTCCTCATTGAAGGGCTCCCAGGCCTAGGAATGGTTGGTAGAATCGCCACTCGCCATCTAGTTAAGCAGTTAAAAGCTGAAAAGTTCGCCCTCCTCCACTCACCTCACTTCCCATATTACGTCATTGTAAATAAGAAAGGCAACGTTCGCCTTCTCCGCGGCGAGTTTCACTACTGGAAAAACCCGAAAGGCAAGGACATTATTTTCTTCACTGGTGACAGCCAGGCTCAGACTATTGAGGGGCAATACGAAATTGCTGAAACTATTCTAGACTTTGCCAAGAAAAACAAGGTAGAAACAATAATCACCATTGGTGGCTACCGCAAAGAAGCTGGTGAGATCCCTAAAGTTGTCGCCACCGCCACAGACGCCGAGACAATAAACAGAGCCCTTAAAGCAGGCGCATTTTGTAGTCCCCCAGGAAACCCCATAGTGGGAACAGCAGGCTTGCTCGTTGGCATGGCAAAGTTCAAAAACATTCCGGCGCTATGTCTCTTGGGCGAAACTCGTGGCTATCTTCCAGACCCTAAAGCCGCCAAGAGTATTATCATTATTCTGCAAAAAATGCTGGAAATCACCGTTAGCTTGGATGACTTGAATCATGAGATTGTAAAATCGGACAAGATTTTGGAGAAGATGCGGCAGATAGAGGCGCGAAGAGAAAAGTACGCGAGGAAAATACGTAAGGGCGAAGAAGGTAAAACCACTTACATAAGCTAAAAAATTGCAGGTTCGCGTTAATTTGTAAAAGCTGTTCCTTATGAAGAATAGAGAATGGAGGATTCTAGTAACAGGTGCAGGTGGGCTCTTAGGAAGCAAAATTGTTGATAAAGCTGCGAAAAAATTTTCAGTTTATCCGACGCATGCAACACGTCCACTTCTCCAGAATTCGTTGAAGATGAACATTGAAGACAAAGATGAAGTGAGATGCGTTTTTAGCAAAGTTAAGCCAGACATCGTAATCCATGCAGCCGCAGAGACAAACGTTGATAAATGCGAGAGCAACAAAGATCACGCGTTTAGGGTGAATGCTGAAGGGACAAAGATTCTGGCGGAGACATGCAAAGAAGTGGATGCCAGAATCGTTTATGTTTCAACCGATTACGTGTTTGATGGCGAAAAAGGGCTATACACCGAAGAAGATGAGCCAAACCCAGTTAACTATTATGGTTTGACGAAGTTGATGGGAGAAAAACATGTTTCGGAGTTTTGTGAAAGTTTTGTTATTATAAGAACAAGTGTCTTGTATGGCTTGCATCCCGAGAAACCGAATTTTGCAGAGTGGGTGATAATAACTTTAGCGGAAGGGAAGCCACTTGCAGTCGTGGAAGACCATTATAACTCTCCAACTCTTGCTGAAAACTTAGCTGAAGTCATTCTCGAAATGATCGATAAAAAACTGGAGGGTGTATATCACACTGCTGGAAGTGAACGTATAAGCCGATATGGATTTGCCTTAGAGATTGCTGAAACCTTTAACTTCGATACGAGCCTTATACAGCCAATAAAGACGAGCGAATTGAAAGCTTGGATAGCGAAGAGACCGAAAGACTCATCATTATGTGTAGATAAAGTCAGAAAAGAGGTAGATAAGGAGCTTTTAGGGGTTGCGCAGGGTTTGAAGGAGATGAAAAGAAATTGGGCAAAGACAAAATAAAAGGGGTTATCTTACATGGGGGTCACGGTACAAGACTTAGACCGCTAACCCATACAGGTCCCAAACAGCTAATCCCCGTGGCGAACAAGCCAATGTCACAATATGTTTTAGAAGACTTGAGAGATTCGGGTGTAGACGAAATTGCGATTGTAGTTGGAGACATTTTGCCAGAAAAAGTCGAAAACTACTACAAGGACGGCAGAGAGTTCGGCGTAAAAACAACCTACATTCACCAAAAAAAACCTGGTGGAATAGCTCAAGCAGTCAGCCTTGCAGAAGACTTTGTTGGCGATAGTCCTTTCATCGTGTATCTTGGCGACAACTTGTTGAAGGGTAAGATTGCAGAGTATACGAAAGAATTTAGGAATTCAAACTACGATGCAATGATTCTTCTGTGTGAAGTCGAGAACCCTCGGCAGTTCGGGGTAGCCGAATTTGACAAAAACGAAAAACTGGTTAAGCTAATAGAGAAACCGAAAAAACCACCAAGCAACTACGCTCTCAGTGGAATATACTTTCTCACGCCCGTAATTTTCAAAATGATAAAAAGCTTAAAGCCTTCTTGGAGGGGAGAACTGGAAATCACCGAAGCACTGCAAGGCTTACTAGATGCAGGATACAGAGTTGGCTACAAGTTTGTAACAGGATGGTGGAAGGACACTGGAACGGTGGAAGACATACTGGAAGCAAATCAACTGGTCCTTGACGACCTTGAAAAGAAAATAGATGGCATCGTTGAAGAAAAATCCTCCATTCAAGGAAGAGTATCTATAGGAAAAGAGACAGTCGTCAAGCGTGGCGCTTTAGTAAGGGGGCCTGCTATAATCGGCAAAAACGCAATCATAGGAGAACATGTCTACATAGGTCCCTACACAAGCATAGGAAACAACGTAAAAATCGAAAGAGGGGAAATAGAAAACTCGATTGTCATGGATGACTGCTACGTGGAAATTGAAGGCAAAATAACCGACAGCCTCGTAGGAGCTGGGACAACATTGACTACAAATCAGAAAAGCCCAAAAGGCTATAGACTTGTTGTAGGTGAATATTCAAGAATAGTTTTGTGAGGCGTTGTAATTGATTGAAGGAGTAGTTACAAGGCAACTGAGGCTAATTGCAGATGAAAGAGGCTGGTTAATGGAAGTCCTCAGAAGCGACTGGGAATTATTCGAAAGATTCGCCCAAGCCTACGTCACCGCAGCCTATCCAGAAGTGGTGAAGGCTTGGCACATGCATAAAAAACAAACAGACAACATAGCTTGCGTAAGAGGAATGGTTAAACTCGTTTTATGCGATGGCAGAAAAAATTCGAAAACCAAAGGAGAAATCAACGAGTTCGTCATCGGCGAAAAAAACCCTCTACTCGTTAAGATACCGCCACAAGTCTGGCATGGATTCAAAGCAATAGGCGAAGAAACCGCCCTCGTCATGAATGTACCAACTAATCTATACAACTACAAGAAACCAGACGAACACCGATTACCCCCAGACACCGAGAAGATTCCTTATGACTGGAAACTTGCACCATGGCTAAAACACGGGTGAAAAAAGGGTAATGAGAGTCTTAGTTACAGGCGGAGCAGGCTTCATCGGCAGCAACTTCATAAGACACATGTTATCAAACCATGAAGACATAGAAATCGTCAATTTTGACCTGCTTACCTACGCAGGTAGACTTGAAAATTTGCAAGATATAAAAGACGATTCACGTTATAGATTCATTCGTGGGGATATTCGAGACAGAAAAGCAGTAGAACCCTTGGTGAAAGAGAAATTTGACTTTATAGTAAATTTTGCGGCTGAAACTCACGTCGATAGAAGTGTTGCAGAGGCAGGTTCCTTTGTTTTAACTGACGCATACGGAACTTATATTCTCCTAGACGCCGCAAGAAAATTTGAAGTCAAAAGATTTGTGCAAATTTCCACCGACGAAGTCTATGGCAGCATAAAGGAAGGATCTTTCAAAGAAACTGACATTCTAGACCCTTCCAGCCCCTATTCTGCAAGCAAGGCTGCAGGCGACCACATTGCCCTAGCCTTCCACAAAACATACGGACTCCCAGTAGTTGTCACTCGCAGCTCCAACAACTACGGCCCATTCCAACACCCAGAAAAACTCATCCCCAAGTTAATATTGCGCGCCCTTCACGACCAACCCTTACCGATATACGGTGATGGAACACAGGTGAGAGATTGGCTTTTCGTGAAAGACAACTGCGCAGCTATAGACCTAGTGGCTCATAGAGGAAAGGCTGGAGAAATATACAATATCGCTTCGGGCGAGGAACACATGAACATAGAAGTGGCGAAAACCATTCTGAAAACACTGAAGAAACCCGAGAGCCTAATCAAATCGGTTCCTGATAGACCTGGTCATGACCGTCGATACTCGCTGAACACTGCTAAGATAGAGAAGCTTGGATGGAAGCCCGAGATTGGGTTCGCCGAAGGTTTGGAAAAAACAGTTAGTTGGTATTTGAATAGTGGGTGGTGGTGGCGTCCTTTAATGAAGGACGAGTTCTTTAAGGCGGACAGTCCATGGCTCATCTAATTTTTGTTTGCAAGTTCCGAAACTTACTATGGATAGTTTGGCGTGTAATTTAAATCATTTAACTGGCATTCTACTCTGTTAAGATAGTGAAAGTACTCATTGAATGAAGACATAAGCCCTCAAACACATGTTGCAAGAGGCGCAACTTTCTTCTTTGTTCAAGGTTTTTTGCTGCACTTGCAGGGTTTATTTCAGGAGCGTATGTGCTCTGGGCGAGTCTCAAGATAGAGTTTGACAAAGAGGCAATATGGAAGTCGGCAGCAGCCGCTGTAGCCATCGTTCTATCGCTCTTAGCGTTGGAGCTTTTGAGGGCAATTATCGAACCTTTGTCTTATCAGTTTTTCATTCTACGTTTACACCATCTTCCCGTTTATGCAGTCGTAGGCGTGGTGGTGTATCTTCTCTCTTTGATTGCGTTGAAAGCTGTGGAGAAACGAGACATAGAATTACTACATGATTATTTTCCGTCGAATCTCCGATGGATTGCTGACTTATTTAGTTGTATTGCACGAGCAGGATAATAGTGTGAGATTTAGATATAAGAGACAATTTAAGGTGAATTTATCAAAGCAACACTTTCAGGACAGGAAAATATGCGCGTTTCACATCTTTTTAGTTAGAGTTCCCTTGCAATTTTTATGCCAAGCCTCTTGTGCTAGTAACAAGGGCTTTCATTTTGTTTCGCTCCTTTTTTGGAAAAATATATAAATTGGACTTTTCATGCACCCCGAACTAGCACTCTATACATAGATAACACCTGTACCCCATCCGCCTTTTCCAATCTTTAACAATCTCAATGTAATCGAGGTCAGATTTGACTTCATCCCAAAATCTTGGCACACCTCCTACAGTTTCAGGTGGTCCTGGAAAAATGTCGTGAAAACCTATTATTCCTCCCGGTCTAACTAGTTTGCTATACATTTCGAAATCCTGCTTTACTCTTTCATATGTATGGCCTTCGTTAATGAAAAAGAAATCAAGTTTATCTGGCTTCGCGCGCGTGCTTTTTTTGGGATATCTCCGTTAGGAGACCTATAGAAGTCAAATAGTAAGCAAGAAATAGCAAGACTCGAGATAGAAGTCAAGAAGAAGAAAGATACACATATATAATAATAAATAAAAAAGCTAGTTAATATTTAAGTTTTATAGCAATAGGCAACTAACTCATTTTCACCCATAAATAAACACAACAACAAATTTAAAAACTTACGACGACGACGACCACCAACACTACGCAAAAACGACTTAACATCAACATCACTGAAAACTTGACAAATGAAGTTCTTAAGCGTATACTGATTCCAGCTGAAAAGATGATCCTTGCCCGACGACTTCCACTTAAAAAAACTTCCGTTAGGAACACGCAAAACCAACAAACCGCCAACACGCAAAACCCTGTGGCACTCTTTCAACGCCATTAAAGGATTCTCTAAATGCTCAAAAATGTGACTAGCATTAACAGCGCCAACAGACGCCGTCTTAAAAGGCAACTTATGAACGTCGCCTAAAACCTCTACGTGAAAAGCATTTCGGTCAATATCGAAATGAACAATATTATCATCCCTAAGAAAAACATGGTGAGGATGCCCAACCACGCCGCTGCCAACTTCTAAAATCTTCATAAAATCTACCTTCTCTTTGTGACTACGATTAGACAGAGGGCTGCAATTGCAAGGATGAAGCCTAATTTCGTTTTTAGCCAAAGCTTCACTTGAACGTTGTTAACGTGATTATAGAGAGTCTTTATCTTTTAACGTTTTTAAATAGTTGTTGGTGTTATGCAAAAGAGGGGAGAAGAGAAAATTGGGTGGTTGGCGCTGTGGCGTTGTGGTGAACGCTCGGGATGAGGCAAATACGATTGGGGAATGTCTCAAAAGTTTGAGGGGTCAAACTGTTAAATTGTTTTTGGTAGTGGTTGATGATGGAAGTATGGATGGAACTGGTGAGGTTGCTTCGAGGTATGCTGATGTTGTTGTTGACTTGCCTAGGCATAAGGCGAGCTGGGCTGGGCGGCCTGAGCTTGCAAGGGTTATTAATGCTGGATTTGACGTTTTGAAGGAAAAGGATGTTGCTTATGTTTTGATAAGCGGGGCTGACGCTGTTTATCCTTCGAATTATGTTGAGGAGGTTGTTAATAAAATGGAGGAGGGTGTTGTTTTGGCTTCTGGGGTGGCAGAAGGTGAGGTTTCTCGGTCTTTGTCTCCTAGGGGTTGTGGTAGGGTTATAGATGCTAAATGGTTTGGGGAGGTTGGGTTTAGGTATCCGGAGAATTATGGTTTTGAGGTTTATCTTGTTTATAAGGCTCTTTGTCAAGGCAAGAAAGTGGCTGTTTTTCATGATTTAACATTTAAGTTGTCGAGGGAAACTCGGTTTTCGAAGCGGAAATTGTATTTGTGGGGTAAGGGGATGAAGGCTTTGAATTATTGGTGGTTGTATGCTTTTGGAAGGGCTGTTCTGACTGGTTTAGGGCATCCGGTTGGGGGTTATCTGATGCTGAAGGGATATTTATCGAAAGTTTCTTTGTATGAGGATATTCGACAGTTTGTTCCTTTTTTCCAGAAGAAAATGTTTTTTAAAAGATTAAGGGAGGTTCTGTTCTAGTTGAGAGGGTTAGGTTTTGCCTAAGGTGTTTTCTTTGGAGAAGTATGGTGCCTCCTGTTTTGGTAATTTTTATTTCTTCTTTTATGAGGTTTTTTGTGCAGTTTTCTGTTGGTGTGAATAGTACGGTGGAGCAGTAACTCTAATATAAAACCAAACCTTCATCCATACTCTACAACTGGGTCAAAGAACTCAGCACAGTCAACTATAATTATCAACCCCCGACTTCTTCATTAACTTCTTTTGAAGAGCTTCTGCTCTTTCCCTAACCTTTTCAACTTCCTTCCTGGCACGATCATCCTTAACTTCTTCTTTTCGCTTTTCATTAGACTCTAAAATCAAACGCAAAAACACTGAATCATAACTTTTCAGCAGCAACTCCGCATTTGGAATCAAGCAGTGTCCCCCAATCACGTCTGGAAACATTATTGGTCTATCAAACCTCACACGGTGGGTATCCTCCAAAAAATCTACCACTTCATCAAAATCAGCTCCAAAATGCCTACTAATTCTATGCATCTCCTGGAAACATACAATCATCCAAGCCCTATAAGTAGTCTCAAAAAGTTTGGCTAACTCCGTCTCCATTGGGCTCTTCAAACCCCTAGTCTTCAACCTCAAACCCTCAAAATGTTTACGCGCCAACCTCGAGGATTCGCCATCCACCCCACCAATATATTTTGTCAGAAACGACAAATATCGCTTCATGCTCTTCCTGCTCTTATGCATTCCACGAACAGGAGAATGCGCTATGTGACCTCCTAAAAGTGTATGCACCTTCTTTGTAGTCCCGGGTGGAACAGTACTATTAATAATCGTCAATTTGGGCCTAAACTGCCTCGAATAGTCTCCTGTTATCTTGATAAATTCCTCTTGGTCGTGGCAGCCGTAACAAATGTGCAAGACATCTACATCTTTGGGCAAATCACCTTGCTGAAAATCTTGCATCTTTTTCTCATCTGCATCCAAACCATAAACCTCAAACTTCTCGCTTTCCTTCAACAACTCAAACAGAGAGCGCCCCACTTCGCCCAAACCAACAACCAGAATGATAGGTTTAACCAATAACAATCCTCTCAGCCAAATTCTACAAACTAGAATCATATAATCATTTGTAATCGCTAAGAAGTCTATCTATAAACTTCACCAAGTATTCCTCACTAACTCTCTTTCTAAACTCTTGGTACTGTTCTTCTGGAAGTTTCCATTTCTCGTCCACACCTTTTACGACTCTAGCAGGTATGCCAAAAGCTATAGAAAAATCAGGCACATCTTTACTTACAAGGCTAGATGCCCCTATTATACACTCTCTACCTATAACTACTCCAGGAAGAAGGGTAACGTTCACAGCTATCCCGCTACCAAATTTGATATGGGGACCTTTAGGCACGAATCTCTCTACATGCCTTCTCCCATGTAACATTTTTGGGTCATTAGCACCAACAAACAGAGGGGCAATAAACACCCAGTCCTCGACGATTATTCCTGAAGTCAAGTGACATTGGCTGTGTATCAAGACATTGTTACCAATCCAGTTTTTTCCTTCACTGGCGCTCAATGATCCAAATATAGAGTGATCGCCAATGTTGGTTTCTCTCCTCAATACCGTGTTAGTACCTATCCTGCAATGTTTTCCTATGCTGCAATTATGTTCTATGAAAGCGCCGTACTGTATGATGCTTCCGTCGCCTATCTTTGTATTTTTGCCTATGTAGACATTGGGGAATATGACAACGTCATCGCCTATTGTCGCGTTCTCTTCAATAACGCTGTTCTGTCCTATCTTTACACTTTTGCCCAAACTAACATTTTCATTTATCGTCATGTAATCTCCTTCATTCTTTCGAAAGTTTTCTATATTACAGTCACTTAATTTCGTTGTTTTTATAGTTTCTAGTTTTTATCATTTTTGTAGGTTTTTTCTTCTATGAGAGTTTCAATCACGTTAACAGGGTTTTCCAGCTCTGCAAGCATTTCACTTGTGTCTACATGTCTTCCTATATGCTTCTTTGCATACTTCAAGATGTCCGGTAGTTCAACCTTAAACAGTGGGAATCCTTTTCTAGAAACATAATCATTAACATGTGCCCACCCCAATATTGGAACGACTATACTTGGCGTTCCTTGAAGTGCGGCTTCCCTTGCTATCGTTCCTCCTACACCTATAACCAAGTCAGCCTCTTTAACTAGCGAGAGAGAATCTACGAATCCCTCTGGAACTGTTAGCCCTTCAATCTTTTCTTTTTTATATCTTGGAAGAAAAACCACATTTCCTAGTGAAGTCAGCTTCTTTGCAATGTCTACTGTCACATCTGTTCCTTTCATGTATGAGGCTTTAAACTCACTCTGCCTCACTACGATTAATGGATGTTCATACTTTTCACCTTCTTCTCGTTTAAGAGGGTGGACCCAAGCAACCTCATCGACACCATCAAATTGGACTATGTTTCTTGCCCCGTACCTTTGATAAAGCCTCTTTGGAATCGCCTTCGAGATTATTAATGTGTCCGCCAGGGGAACAATTAGCCAGTTAGCTTTTGTGTAAGTTGTATCTCCTGTGCAAATGATTTGCACACCAAGCCCGAACGCGGTTCGACAGAGTTCTACTGATCCGTGGGATATGGCAACATGTGGTTTATCGTCTTTGAACATTTCATAGAATCGAAGCTCTCTCTCTATACTTGCTCTAAATCTTGAAACGAGCGACGTGGGATCGTATTTTCCAATGATTTCGAACCGTTCACCCAATGTCTTCATAACGTTTATAGTATCAGGATGTTCCCTAGTTGTTAAAACCATGTGATGTCCAAGTTTTCTGAGACGTTGAGCAATCGCATGTCCATATCGCACATGTTTGCCTGTGCACGCGTCATACCAAATTCTCATTTCATTTTGTCCGCTCCTTTTTTCTCATAGTTTTCTCATTTATTTAACTTTACAGTTCTAGGGCATCGCCACAAGATCAGCATAGCTGTAAAATTTTCACTACTAATACCTCAACGAATGCGTGAAGGTTACGCCAGCTGGGTCGCCAGCGCCTATTATCAAAATTCTTTTTTAATATATAAACCACACAAAAACTGCTATGAAAGTCGAAAATGTAACAAGCAACGACACAACTGATACAAGTTTCCGCTCAGTTAAAGGTTTATAGTAAGCGATTAGTGTTAACAGACTGCGCTTGTTATCTGCACGTAGCTTGTTTTCCTCTAGGATAAGGTGAGCAGTTTTGCCAAAGAGGAAAACGTTTAGCAGTATCAGAGAGGAGTTGAAGATGAAGGGTAGAATTGAAATCATCAATGTTTGTTCGTTATTGGCGATGATGGCGTACGAGGCAAGCGTGATGCCAATGGCGAAAGAACCTGTGTTACCCACAAATATCTTTCCAGAAAAGTTTAGGCAGGCAAGAATTAGGTAGATGAGAAAAGGCGCAAAAAGGAGAACATTTGTCTTAGGGGAAGTAGCTATTAATCCAACCATGATAATAGAAGGGCAGATAGTTTCTAAACCGTTCAGCCCGCCAAGTTGATTTACTGTATTAGTCGTTATAGTGACTATTATCGGTATTACTATGATGTAGAAGTAGATGCCGAAATCAATTTTGCCGAAGATGTACGTCGCCATTTTTGTGGCTTCGGGACCTATTGCTTCTCTCTGCACGGCTAAGGGCAATGATGCAAACAGTGGTAGAAATGCTTTGTATCGCCATCTCAAGTCTACCCAGTCATCAAGAAGCCCCATAAATCCGCCGAATAAAATACACCCGGCTAAAGGCAAGGCTGCTGCATGGTCAAAAAAGTAGAGTAAAAAAAGGTAGACTGCACTAACTAGAACATATATCACGCCAAGCCCATTTGGAACTAAAGGTTTGTTTGGCTTATGTTGATCAACCGCTTTAGGAAACAAGTTTTTCGCCTTCAAGCAGCAGGGTAATCTACTTCATAAAGAGCAACCAACGCGAAAAGGTACACGGTTCTACCGTCTTCAGTTGTTCCCAGGGATGCTATTGGGGTTCCAGGCGAGAAGTGGGAGACTTTGAAGAATTCTAGGTCAGGTGCTTCTTCGGGAGCACCACCTGAAGAGTACTTTGCTGTTTCCATCAATTTGTAAATCGTTGTGTTTCTTCCTAAATCATTCCACACCCACCGTCCCTCCTCCGTTATGTTTCCGAAAGTATTGGACCGTCCGTCTTCTGACTCCCAATAGAAGCCAGGAGCAACAGTTTGGTTGGCAATTCTAGCCATCCATCGCCATTTTCCCTCGTCACCATAATTACCGTCGCCTCCTAAACTGTTGAATGTCGTGAAGACAAGAATGTGTGTTGGGGGGCCATCGGGTCCGTTGAATTGATCTTTTAGAATTTTTACTGCTTGGGTTTCATTGGACATAAAAACTTGGCCTATCGATCCTATTTGTGTAGAGTTGAAAGTGGCGTTATCTGCGAGAGATGTTCGATTCCCCTTCACTGAAATCCAATATCCATAGTCCCACCAGCTGCAGACAATTGCCTTTTCTGGAAGGTTAAGTTTCATCCATTCAAGCATCTCAGTCCACTCAGTAATTGGCTCTGATGGTCGTATTGGGGTGCTTGCGGAAAGTATTGTAGGTGGTGAGTATGAATGGGTATACATTCTCGGCGAAGGAAAGGCATAGGTTAGTGTTAAAATCAAGAATATGAGGATGAGAACCGATCCGCTGAATTCCTTTCCAACATGTCCTGTGATATATCTTTTGCCTAGGGCTAGTTTTGGTGTCTCTTTCATTATGGTAATGAATGGTTTCAGCAAGTTCACTATTCCGATTGCCATCAGAAGGCAGAATGCAGGCGCTAACAATATGGTTAATCGAACCATAGAGGAAGCGAAGTATAATGTTGTTAAGCCGAAAATAACAAGGAAGAGGTTTCTATTAGTTAGGTCTCTTATTGCGAAGAACAAGCCTAACGCGAAAAAGAGCACGCCAACACCGTAGTCATAGTACAGAGAACCCCATGCTGTAAGTCTGTGCTCTTGAACTGATTGATATATTTGCGATGCCCCTCGCTGCGTCGGGTTTATGACACCAATAAACTTTCCGCCAATCGAACCCATATACCCCAGATATGACAGGGTTAGGAACCCACCAATTATCGTTGCAAAGAAAGCTGCAGTTAGGATAAATTTCCATTTTCTGCTGCTTATGGCATTTAGCACTTCATTAAGACATAGCAAACCGAAGACGCCTAGCACTGGCAGAATTGCCCATGTGGTAAGGTAGCTAATGGAGTTCTTAGGGACATTAATTGCTAGAAATAAGCTAAGGCCGAATGTTATGCTGTATGAAATAAGCAGACGGCGTGTGTAACGCTTAAGCAAAATCAGGGTAAACACAAAGAGGGTTGCCATAGCTATTGGGTAAAGTGCTGCTCCCCATGAGGCGGTTACATAACCAAGCGTCAAACCAGCTGTGACGGCATAAAGTGCAGAGTGTTTTTTGGGGCGTTTTTCATCTAAGGCTCTGAGAAACAAAAACGCAAAAAGGAGAATGGCCCCTATTCCAACGGTTTCATCATCGAAAAATCCTATAGATGTTCTTGTAATATGGGATGAATTCAATGCGAGGAAGAAGGCAGAGAAAAGACCTACAGTCTTGCCTCCCACATCATTTCCCAAGAAAAACGCCATTAAACACGCCAACGCCCCAAAAATAACTGGAAATATTATGCAAAAGTGGTATAGGGATATGGGCACCCCCAAGATAGAGAGTATGTTGTACAGTGTTGCAGCGGTTAGAGGAAGACCAGGGAAAGCTGCGCCCCCGACCGATACTTCAAGAGGATACCATCGATGAGCGTCAGACGTTTTCCACGTAACCCAGTCGAAGTATCCGTCTTTCACTATTTTTTCTGTAAATTGATATTGAAAGTACGGGTCGAATTCTGAGAGTTCGAGCCCCCAACGGATAGGGAACAATCTTATAGAGAAGGCGACAAAGAAAATTAACGTTAATGCTGAAATTGTGAGCAAAGTGGAACGAGAAACAGGGATTCTTAAGTTTGATAGACTATGTAGAGCGTCAACAATTTTTTCTCGTGATATCAAATTTCTAAGGTCCAATAGTCACGTCCCCTTTTTGTTCAATCAAGTTGATAAAACTCTTTTATTTCCCTTGCGGTTCCGAAAGCAATTTGCATCAGTGTTTTCTTGCGTAACCATATCGATTGGGGTCGTAGAATGGTGATTTGACTATCTCAGCTTTTGCCTGTTTGTTTCTTATCTTTACGTTTACTGTTTCACCTTGAATTGCATGCTCCGTTTGGACATAGGCCATAGCGATGCCGTACTTTAATAGAGGCGAGAAGGTTCCGCTTGTCAGATAACCTATTTTCTCCCCATCTTTAAAGATTTCATGCTTGGGGCGTGGGATTCCAGGTCCAAGCATTTTTAGGCAAATACGCTTTTTCTTTACTCCTTCAGCTTTCTGTTTGAACAGGGCTTCCTTGCCTATGAAATTTTCTTTTTTCAGCTTCACCACAAAACTTATTCTCGCTTCTAGGGGCGTAGTGTTTTCGTCAATGTCGTTGCCATAGAGGCACATGCCAGCTTCCAATCTTAAAGTATCTCTGGCGCCTAGACCGCAAGGCTCAATGAGAAATTCGTTTCCCGCTTCAAGAATTGTGTTCCACGCTTTTACTGCTTTTTCCGGGTTTGAAACGGGAGTGTTCCAGATAAATACTTCGAATCCGTCTTCGCCTGTGTAGCCTGTTCTTGAAATGAAAGCTTCAAGGCCTGCGAGTTTTGTCCAGCTGCATTTGAATCGTTTAATCTTGTTTAGGTTTTCGGTGGAGATTTTCTGTAGCGTTTCTTGGGCTTTGGGTCCTTGGATTGCGAACATGGCTATGTTGTCTGAAACATCTTCTATTTTTACGTTGAAGTGGGTTGCTTGTTTTATTAACCATTGATAGTTTTTGTTTCTGTTAGCGGCGTTGTATACCATGAAGAATTTCTCTTTTCCTTGTCGTGAGATGACGAAGTCGTCTTTTATTCCGCCTCTTTCGTTGCACATGGTTGAGTAGTGGGCGCTTAGGGGTTCTAGGGTGGAGACGTTGTTTGTTGTTACGTAATTGAGGAATGCTTCGGTGTCGGGTCCGGTGATTATTATTCTTCCCATGTGAGTTATGTCGAAAATGCCGACGCTGTTTCTTACCGCCAAATGTTCTGGAATTATGCCTTTGTACCAAATCGGCATTTCAAACTCTGCGAAGGAGACTATTTTGCCGTTTTTAGCGTGAAACTTGTAGAGGTGGGTCTTTTTTCCTTGCTTACTCAAGTAATGGCACCTTGTCAGCTTTCTATTCTGCTGGCTTGACTTCCACATCTATGGGTACGGAGGATAGTTTTCTGCCGCATTTTGGACATTTTCCGTCGTATTTCTGTATGATTTCGTCTGGCGGTTTCAGTTCTGGGCCTTTATATAAAATGTAACCGCATTTTTGACAAAAAACCTTTTGAGGCATAAATATTATCCCATATGATGACTTCAAAAGAACAAATGGGATAAACTATTTATGTCTTCTTATAAGCGTGACGGGATTCAGATTGTGCCCTGGCTCTAGGCTTCTATGGATTTTATTTGTCTCTGAATAGGCTTCTGATAAGAGCTGGGGATGCTGTGTTTTTGGGAAACTTAAATATGTGGTGGGACAACTGGGGAGTTTATGGCGTCGTTTATCGAAGCGGTGATTTTTGGGGTAATTCAAGGCTTGACAGAGTGGTTGCCGGTGTCTAGCTCGGGGCATTTGGCTATTGCAAAGGGATTTTTTGGTTGGCGACCGCCTATGATTTTTTTTGTTCTTCTTCATGTGGGTACACTTGTTGTGATTGTGGCTTTCTTTCGAAGAGACATTGTAGAGGTTTTGAAGGCGCTTGTTAGGCGAAATTTAAGGTCTGAAGAGGGGAAGCTTGGCGTTTGTGTTATTGTGGGCAGTGTACCTACCGCGGTTATTGGTTACATTTTTCAAGATCTTTTCGAGTCTTTTTTTGACAACTTGCTTGTCGTGGGAGCCGCTCTTTTGGCAACTGGCTTCTTACTTTTCTTCTCAGAACAAAGAGAAGGCGATAAGGCTTTAGGCTTTCTGGACTCGTTGCTTGTAGGAATAGCACAGGGAATCGCTATAATTCCCGGTATTTCAAGGAGCGGAGCCACTATTTCTATAGGGCTACTGCGAAGAGTGGGTAAGGAAACCGCTTTTAGATTCTCTTTTTTATTGTCGATTCCAGCGGTTTTAGGTGCGACTATCGCAAAGTCGGGCGATTTAAATTTATTAATTGGCCACGGAGATGCGATTGCAGTGGTTGTAGGTGTTGTGACATCGATGGTTGTGGGTTACCTGTCGCTCAAAGTTTTGCGGAAAGTAGTTATGAAAAAGAGGTTTCACTGGTTTGCGCTTTATTGCTGGGCAGCAGGTGCTTTAGTCATAATTTCTCAAATGCTTTAAAACACTATCTTTAATAGTGGTTATATTTGCGTAAACATGGATAGTAAACGGGAGGAATGTGTGAGATGCTGGAAGACGAAATTATAGAATTCTTTAGAGACCAGATTAAATTGGAACATCATATCGTTGAGTCAATCATGAACAGCCTAAAAACAGTGAGAAATCCCTTAGTGAAGCAAGTTTTACGTGCAATAGCTTTTGACTCTCAAAAACACGCCGGAATCTACAAAGCAGCAATGTCCATCGCCACAGTCACTCCAGCGTTAACGGACAAAGAATATAGCGAACTTGAAAAGATAACCGCAAAACACATCGTGGACGAAGAAAAGGTCATATCCACACTAGGCGAAATTATGCCAAAAATAAAAGACAAGAAAATCAAGTTTCTACTAGAATCCATAGCTGTCGACGAAAGAAAACACCATGAACTCCTCAGCAAAATCATGGAGTTAGTCGTCAAGAAAGAAGCCATAACGGAAGAGGATTGGTGGGAAATTCTCTGGAAGAACGTTCCATTCCACGGCACACCAGGCGGATAAACTGCGGAAACTGAAGCATTAATAAAAGGCCTGTCGGTAGATTTCAATTCGATTGCTTTTGAAGGTTCACATAAATCATTACAGATGTAAGGGGGACAGTGTTCAGTGTCAACCTCTGAGGTTGGGGAAGTTTTGGAACTGAAAGCTGTCTAGCTTAGGGACAAGTTCTCATAAAACTTTTATATGGTGGGGCTATGTCTCATATTCATTAGGAGTCATTAACGTGAACAGTTTAGAGCCAAGCAAGAAACCCTTGAATGTTTTAGTGAAACAACTAAACAGCAATGTTAACATAACACTGAAAAACGGCGTCACGTACAAAGGCAACATGAAGAAATGTGATGGTCATATGAACATTATTCTAGAGGGCGCCACCGAATGTAGAGGTGAAAAGCTAATCGCCAACTATGGCAGCGTCTTAGTTAGAGGAAATAACATCCTCTACATTTCTATAGAAAAATAGTCAGAATTTAGTCCTTTCACTGTATAAGCAGTGAATTTCAATGATTGATTCTGCTCTTTTATCGACTTTAGGTTTTATGCTTATTCTAACAGGAGTCATAGTAGTTTTTATTGCTGTAATTTTTCTGCTTTTTTCGTCAACAAATGGTGAAAAGAAAGTTGGAGGTGCAATTATCATTGGGCCTTTTCCTATAGTCTTTGGAACCGACAGAAGAACTGTGAAGGCGCTTTTTGTTCTATCTATTATTTTGGTGGTGCTTGTCCTCGTCAAAATTGTTTTTTAGCTATTTGTAGGAAAGACATGGAAGTATGGCGATGTCTCAATTAGCTGGGTTTAGGTTGCTTCTGGTTGGCTTTTCATTAATCTTCACAGGAACTATCTTGATAATGGCTTCCTGCTTTGTCTCTGGCAACTCTGCTAGCACATGCATCATAATTTTCGTGGGGCCTATCCCAATTATGATTGGACCTGGATCTCATGCTTTCTCAGCAATCTTTCTTGCCACAGTTTTGACGTTTTTATGTTTACTTCTATTCTTTTTCCTTAGGCGCAAAGTAAAATAGATTTAATGAAATTATGTCACAGTTCCCTTTTTGGTTACTGAGTTCCTTCTTCTTGGCCACGAAGTAGTGTAAGGAAAATGATCACCAAAGTTATAAACGCCGTGGTCATCAAAATGTACATTATTGCTTGGAAGAACTCTTCTATGCCCAATATGGATTTTCTCCTTTTTCATAGTTAACACAATTGGTTATTTAAGCTATCGCCTTTTTCCATTCCTTCATTAACACGCTATAAAGCCCATCTTCTTCTTCATACGGGTCATAGCTTTCTAATGTTTCAGCCAGCTTCTGCGCTATTAGATGGTAACATAAATGTATCTGTCTATCCATTACTCGGAAGTAGAAATCGTCACATGTGCAAAAATCAACTGCAGGCATTATTAGATAGTCCCGTTCTTTTCCTACAACGATCCAGACGATGCGGTTGCTGGGTTTGAAAGCATATTTTTTTACGCGTTTGTCTTTGACCGTTTCCCAAGCTTTTGCGAAACGTTGGCCGAAGGCACTGGAGAGTTTGTTCAAGTCAGCCTCATTAATTAGTTTTCCAGTTGCTGCTTTTTTGCAGATTTGCTGAAGTATATCAAGCTCTGAGGTTTTTGCCAAGTGGTTCGCCGTGATTAGTATTAATAAGAATTGCATAAAAGGGTGGCTGCGAACAAGAAAGGTAAGAAAAAGGTGGCTTACTCAATTCTGATGGATTTTCCCTGTGCTTTGCGCTTTTCAGTTTTTTGCAACGTTACTTCTAACACGCCGTTTTTATAGGATGTCTTTGCGTTTTTTGGTTTGACTTCAGTCGGCAGCTTTATTTCTTTGTAGTATTTGTGATCTGGCGTGTTAACAGAAATCGTTAGTATGTTGTCCAAAACGTGGAGCTTTATGTCTTTTTTGTTTACTCCTGGCAGTTCAGCAACTACTTTTACCTCGCCATCTGTGTTTACTATGTCGACTAGAGGTTCACGTTCTTCTTTTATCGTTGGTCCATGCCTGCTGGGTTGGATGTTCCCAAATTCTCTTATTACTGGTTTTCCGTTGGGGCCGATTGTCATGGAGTAGCCGTATACGAAGGGGCCTAATTCGCGGATTTTTCTTCCATCTGGCAATTTGCGTTCTCTCACATAGCCTTTTGGTATGCGAGAAGTGAATTCTTTTAGTTCTTTGTTCATCATTTCTTCAATATCGCGAAGCATTTCATCTATATCTTCAAAGAACCATCCACTGGAGGATGGTCGTCGCATTTTTCTTCTAAACCATCTTTCAAAATCTTCGTCCCAAGACAAATTTTTTCACCTCTGTGTAAAACTGGAGAACGAATCTAATAAGATTTTTTCCTTTGCAGCGTCTAGTTTAACGCTTTGAGTTGTTTTATTGTTCCTAGGAATGTTCCATCGAGCATGTATACTTCTGCTTTATCTCTGTTTATTGCTTCGGAGCGGAGAATCGGGCTAATGTAACTTTTGCGCTCGCGCTTTTTGTTGATAGGGCGTCCTCCGAGGAAGTCGTTGAAGCACGGCATTATGATTAGCTGCTTAACTCTGGGTTTTTTGCTGAATTTTTTTTGGATGATTGCAGTGGGGTTAGTGTTTGTTTTGATATGTTTGCCTTTTAAGTATGCGCTTGCCAGCTTTTCGGTGTTGCATTTGGCTTTTATCCAAACTGGCGTTGTTATTCGGAATCCGAGGAAGTCGCGGAAGGCAACTGTCGGGTGGGCGTGGCCCATTATGAGGGTGTTGCAGTTTAGGAGTTTTTTAGCTGGCCATGTGTGTCCGTGGAAAAGTCCTGTTGTGTTTAGGGTTATGCCTGTTGAGGGGTGTAGTTGTACGGTTGGAGGGAGTAGTGGTTCAAGGTTTCCGTCGTGGTTTCCGCGGATGACTTGGATGTCGTTGACCCTGGTTTTTATGGTTTTGAAGAATTCAGGTATGTCTCGCCATTCGCTTGGCTCTGCTTTTACTATGCTGTGTTTTACGTCTCCTAGGATTATGAGGGTGTTTGGTTTTGTTTTGTTCATCAGTTGAAGGAGTTTTTGAAGGACTTTTGGCATTTGTGACGGGATGTGGATGCCTTTTTTTGCGAGGTTTATTTCCCAGCCTAGGTGAAGATCTGCGATGATGAGGGTTTTGTGTTGTTTTTGTTTGTGGAGGAGGGCTGGATAGTCTTTTACAGGTGTTATCATTTGAGATTATGCCTTTTCGAGGGTTTTTAGTATGGTTTGGTGAAGGCTAGTGTTTCCTGCGGCGATGAAAGCTACTTTTTCTGTGGGGCTTAGCGGGTTTTTTAGGGGTGTGTTTTGGGGAGTGGTGATAATGCCGCCTGCTTCTTGTATGATGAGAGTGGCTGCAGCTATGTCTGTGGTGCGCAGTTTGCCTCGGATGTCAATGAAGGCGTCCGTGGTGCCGTCGGCTACGTAGCAGAGTTCCAATGCGTTGGCTCCGAGATGACGGGTGTGCTTGGTTTGTGTTAAGAGTTGGTTGAGTTTTGCTGACAGTTCCGGGACTTTGTAGGTGTTAATATCTAAACCTATGAGGGCTCCGGTTAGGTTGGCTGTTTGTGCTGGAGTGATTTTTTGGTAGTTGCGGTAAGCGCCGAGGTTTTTTTGGGCTAGGTAAGTCGCGTCGTGAAAGAGGTCTGCAACTACGGCTGCTTGAATGGCGTCGAGGTGGGGGGTTTTGCTGATGGCGATGCTGGTGCAGGCGAAGGGTATGCCTCTTAGGGTGTTGGTGGTTCCGTCTATGGGGTCTGTTGTGACGTAATAGGTGGGCTTTGAACCATAACATTTTGTGCCTGTTTCTTCGCTGATGAGGGTGAAGTCTAGGTTGTGTTCGTTTAGTGTTTCTATTAGTGCTTTTTCGGCTTGGAGATCGATGTGCTTTTTTAAGTCGCCACCTGCTCCTGTGCCGTAGGTTTTTTCAGCGATGGGGGTTTTAATTAGCGGTGTGACTGTTGCCTTTATATGTTGGGTGGTTTCGGTGAGGATTTCGAGCCAGTCCATAGTTTATGGTTGTGTGTTGTGGCTTTTAAGACTGTATGTTTGCCTTTGCCAGAATGTCCTATTAGGCTTGAACATATTTAGTGGGTTGTTGGGTAAGAGTTAATTTTCTGTATTGTAATTATGTGTAGTTGTTTAGGCAGGGGTTCCCAAGCTAGGTCAAAGGGGTGAGGTTCAGGTCCTCATGGCGAAGGCCTTCGTGGGTTCGAATCCCACCCTCTGCACCATCATTGGCCATCAGCCGTTTTGAGGACTATATATGCGTAGATTAGTCCAATTTTTCCTTCAACTGCTTGCTAAAGCAAATCGCTTAAATTGGCAACAACAATTTGAACTCTGTGATGTGGTAAAAGGATGAAGCCGTATTTTATGGTCCGCAAATATCAACTTGGTGACAGAGAGCAATGTCGTGGTTTATGGAGAGAGCTGACCGAGTGGCATCGCGAGATCTATGAAGACCCAACCATTGGTGGAGAGCACCCCGAGGATTATTTTGATGAGCATTTAGCGAAGGTTGGGCCGGACCGACTTTGGGTTGCTATCCACGGCTCAGAAGTAGTTGGGCTTGCAGGATTAATTGTCAAAGGTGAAGAAGCTGAAATAGAACCGCTTATAGTAAGCAAAGCCCACCGCCGCAAAGGCATAGGAAAACAATTAGTGAAAACAGTTGTTTCCGTAGCACGCAATTTAGGAGTAAGATTCCTTAGCGTCAAGCCCGTGGCGCGAAATGTTCAAGCAGTAAAATTCTTTTATGGGCAAGACTTCAAGAATCTCGGGCACATAGAGCTATGCTTGGACTTTTGTGAATACGTGTGGAAGCCTGGCTTTCAATTCTTTGAGTGTAACTTCAACTTTTAGGATTTGTAGAAAAGTGTGTGCTGGGCTATTAAACCGAAAAGAAGAGGTTCACGGAGACGTTTCCAAGACGCTGAGGAAAGTCACATAGGGCATTTGTACTCGGCTTTTTCTAACCATTCCAGCGTTTCAGCTTCTCTGATTCTTTGTATACGTCGCTTTTCTTCTAGAATTCTGATTTCGTTATATTTTTCTGATATCAAGGCTCTGATGACTTCTGTATTCTGCTTTAGACCCATGTATCTTTTTACGATTTTGAATTTTTCAGCCTCTATATCTTCAAAGTTTATTCTTATCGGTATTTTCCTCTCTAAAGCCATTTTTTGACGCATTTTTGTACACCTAGAGTGTATATAGAGTGCGATGCAAATAAATATTCGGTATATACTTTATTTCCTAGAATATATAGAATAGACCTATGATGTTTCATAAACCGAAAAACGTATATAACCATCCATCGATTTCATCGATGAAGAGGAAAATATTGATGGTGAAGTAGAATGCCAAAAATCGTGACAAAAACTCGACTTATAGAGAATGTTCGCACAATAGTTGACAACTCTAGAACTCACAGCATTGTTTGCGATCTACCGATTGCTAAGAGAGGTGAAGATACTGGACCAACAGCGTTAGAGCTAGCAATAATGGGGCTGGGGGACTGTGCCGCTACAATATTTGCAGACGTAGCCAAACAAAGCAAAATTGAAATTACAAACCTTGAAGTGACAGCAGAAGCCGAAAAGCCCGCAGACTCGTCAAAACTAAGTAGTGTTAAGCTCAAAATTCACGTTTCTGCTAAGGCAAGAAAACAGTTGCTTGAAGCTGCTTGGAGGAGAACCGAAGCAAACTGCCCTGTAGTAGCGATATTCAAAGAAGCAATACCTATAACCGTTGAATTGGAAATAGAGGCTGTAGAATAACTTCGTAAAAATCTTATGTGGACAGAAGCCTCTACTGCCAAAAATTCGTGACAAACAATCAAAGGAATGTATACATCAACTTTTTCTATAAATGTATGCATGCTGAAAACACGATTATGGATAGAAGGCTTGAAATTTTTTTCTTACTGGACGATATGGCATGCTATTTAGAGGTTACCCTTGTAGTAGCTTGTTGCTGGGCATCCAACGCATTTTTCCGCTTTGTACCTGTTGCAGGGGCGGCAGTCAACTTTGCAGGGTGTGGTTTTTCTTTCTTTGCGTGCTAGGTGTTTTCTGATTGGGAGAAATGGTGAATAATGGATGTTGCCAATGGGGTAAAACTCAGACCTGCGAATTCCCTTGCTACTTCTCAGCGAGCATTTCTCCATAGATATGCTTTCAAGAGTGTCTCGGTTTTCCGCCACTACGAGGGCGATAATGTTGTATCCGCCTAAAGTCGTGAAGATGTGGACTACGCGGGGGCATTCTTTGAAGCGGTCTAGAAGTTTTTGCACGGCTTCCGCCCCTTCTATTTCAATTAATATAATTGCCGCGTATAGGTCTAATTGTTTAATGTTGACTAATGCTGAGACTTTTAGAACGTTTTTTTCAAGAAGCTTTTCTACGCGTTTCTTTGCTCCCATGCTTGAGAAACCTATGATTTTTGCTAGTTTTTTGAAGGTTGTCCGTCCGTTTAGCTGCAGCTGTGAGATTATTTTTTGGTCGATGTCATCCAAAGATGTGCACACTTGATTTAGTTCCTAAACAAAAAGTATTAATATAGTTTATGCATTAAACAGCCTCTCCAAATAACATATAAAAAAACAATTACAAATATAGAAACCAAAGAAAGTGAATATTCATGACTGAAGAATGCGATGAAAAATGTGGCTCATGTTCGGATTCCAAAGACCGCCCTGATCCAAAAAAAAGAAGCAATGACAAAAAATTAGGGCTCAACTTCAAGATGAGTAAGATTGAGCATAAAATCGCTGTGATAAGCGGTAAAGGCGGAGTAGGCAAGAGCACAGTAACTGTGAACTTGGCGATGAGTTTCGCTACTCATGGCTACGTCAACAGTGTAGGAATCTTGGATGCAGATATCACTGGACCCTGCATACCTAAAATCCTCGGAGTAAGAGGTCAGAAACTTGAAGCTGGTCCGTCGGGCATCCTTCCGGCAATAGCCCCCTTGGGAATAAGAGTTGTTTCCATGGATTTTCTGCTTCCCAGCGACGAAACACCGGTTATTTGGCGGGGCCCACTTAAAATGAAAGCCATTGAACAGTTTCTCTCTGACATTGTGTGGGGGGAACTTGACTTCCTTTTTATAGATCTTCCTCCAGGCACTGGTGACGAACCTCTTAGCGTGATGCAGCTTCTCCCCAGCATGGACGGCGTGGTTATTGTAACGATTCCTTCGGAAGTCTCTCAGATTGTTGTCAAAAAGGCAGTGACTTTTGCTAGGAGGTTGAACATTCCCGTAATTGGGATTATAGAGAACATGAGCGGGTTTGTTTGTCCAAAGTGTGGTGAAAAAACCGACATTTTCAAAGCTGGCGGAGGGAGAAAAATAGCGAAAGACTTGGCAATTCCTTTTCTAGGAACAATTCCAATTGACCCTCAAATCTGCGACGATTCAGATAAAGGCGTACCTTTCATAACTGAACATCCAGATTCCCAGGCGTCCAAGGCTTTTATGGAAATTGTTGGCAAAGTTGAAAGGTTTTTGAAACAGAAGGTGAAATTGGAAAAAACACTGCCAGCAGACTCGGGAGAGGAGGTGAATAAATGAAGATAGCTGTATCAACTGTTGGAAATACTCTGGATGCCCAAGTAGACCGAAGATTTGGAAGATGCTCCAACTTTATAATCGTAGACTCCGAGACCATGACATTTAAGGCGATTCCAAACGTGGCTGTAGGCGCCATGGGCGGGGCTGGAATTCAGGCAGCTCAGATGATAGCAAGTGAAGGCGTCAAAGTACTAATCACTGGAAACGTTGGGCCAAACGCCTTTCAAACTCTATCATCAGCGGGAATAGAAATTGTTGTAGGGGCCTCTGGAACAGTTAGGGAAAGCGTTGAAAAATTCAAGAAAGGTGAATTGAGTAAGACTGGAGGACCAACCGTTAGCGGTCATTTCGGGATGGGTAAAGGACGAGGTCAGGGAAGGCGACAGTAGTAAGGGTGGAATTTTGGCGTGAAAACGTTTAATGAGGAGCTTGAGAGAATAAGACATAAAAAACTTGAAAGTCTCAGAAAGGGAGGTGTGATCAAGTAACTGTGAGAATCGTAATTCCGGTAGTTGACGAATCAGGTTTAAATGCTCAATTGTCCGGACACTTTGGCAGGACACCATTCTTTGCAGTGGTAGAGATAGATGAAAAAGGACAAGTGGCAAGCCACAAAACCGTACCTAACGCAGATGAACATTTTGGCGGTGGAGGACGACGTGCTGACTTTATTCTAAAGCTTAAGCCCAATGTAATAATCACCTATGGCATGGGCCCAAGAGGTTTAAGCATTTATCAAAGTGTCAGAGTGGCAGTTTTGCGAGCGAACGCTAATACAGTTAGGGACGTTATTGCAGCCTACAGTGATAACAAGTTGGAAGAGCTAACAGAGGGTTGCCACGAAGCACGAAGCCCTTAAAAATGGTTGGTTTACATTTCTGAAGGAAGGCGAATGATAATCTCGATTGCCAGCGGCAAAGGAGGCACTGGAAAAACTACTGTAGCCGTAAATATGGCTCTATCGCTAGGGGCTGTTCAGCTTCTAGACTGCGACGTTGAGGAACCTAATGTTCATCTACTTTTGAATCCGAAAATAGAGGAAACCAAACCGGTTTATGTGCGGGTTCCTGTAATCGACAAAGGAAAGTGTGACTACTGCGGGAAATGTGCCGAATTCTGTGAATACAATGCGCTCTTCGTCACTGGTGGGAAGGTTATGTTTTTTCCAGATCTGTGCCATGGGTGTGGTGGCTGTGTAATTGTTTGTCCGAGGGATGCGATTAAGGAGAAGAAGCGGAAGATTGGAACGGTAAAGAAAGGATTTGCGAATGGGATTGAGTTGGTTTATGGCGAGCTTACTGTAGGTGAGCCTATGGCGGTCCCTATAATAAAAGAGGTAAAAGAACAAGTTGCAAAGCATGGTGATGTGATAGTTGATTCTCCTCCAGGCACGTCTTGTCCCGTGATTGAAGCAGTTTATGGCAGTGATTACTGTATTCTCGTGACTGAGCCGACGCCGTTTGGGTTGTATGACTTGAAAATAGCGGTTGAGGTTTTAGGGAAGTTACATATTCCGTTTGGGGTTATTGTGAATCAAGCTGGAATTGGGGATAATAAAGTCTACACTTACTGCAAGAAGAAAACAATCCCTATCTTGCTGGAAATCCCTTACGAAAGAAAAATTGCAGAGCTATATTCTTCAGGAACGCCTTTCGTGTTAAAAATGCCGGAATGGAAAGAAAAATTCCGACAGCTTTTCGACGAGATAAAAGGGGGCAGACACAATTGAAACAGATAACTATCTTAAGCGGGAAGGGTGGAACGGGGAAAACAACTATTACAGCTTCCTTCGCCGTTTTGGCTCAAAATTCAGTGATAGTTGACTGTGACGTCGATGCTCCTGACCTCCACATGCTGCTTCACCCCAAAACTATCGAAACCCAAGAGTTCAAAGGTTCGAAACTGGCAGAAATAGATCCAAGCAAATGTGTTGAGTGCGGCTTATGTCAAGAAATTTGCAGGTTCAATGCCATAACAGACTTTCAAGTCGAGCCAATCCACTGTGAAGGTTGCGGGACCTGCCTCCTCGTCTGCCCGGAAGACGCCATAAGCCTCAAGGAACGTGTCTCTGGAGAAGCTTTCATATCTAAAACTGAGTACGGCACGTTATCTCATGCATTTTTGTTTCCCGGAGAGGGAAACTCGGGAAAATTAGTTGCTTTAGTTAGGGATAACGCGAGAAAAGTTGCCGAAAAAGAAAATTGTGATCTGATTCTGATAGATGCCCCGCCTGGCATAGCCTGTCCCGCTATTGCTTCAGTGAGCGGGGTGGATGTAGGAGTGATTGTTACTGAGCCCACGGTTTCTGGGATTCATGACATGGAACGTGCTTTAAGGCTTCTAGCTCATTTTGGCGTGCTCCCGCTTATGTGCATCAACAAGTATGACATAAATGAAATGAACACGCAGAAAATCGAAGAGTTCTGCAAAAAGAACAAGATTGAAGTCATTGGGAAAATACTCTATAACCCAATTGTCACGAAGGCCTTAGTTTCAGAAAAACCTGTCGTAGTATTTTCGCCTGAAAACATGGTTTCGCGGGAAATAGAGAGAATGTGGAAACGTGTACTCGATAATGTTTGAAGGAGAGCCTTACACTTGATAGGTAGCTTTTCTTTCGTGCTGTTCTCCCGTAAACGCTAGGTTGAGACTGGTCCAGATTGTCCACAGTCTACGGTCCAGTGCCATCTTGGCGTCTAGGAAGATCGCTTGGAATAGACGTAGTTTTGCCACCTAAGAAGTGTACTTTCAACTGCGTTTACTGCCAGCTTGGAAAAACTAGTGTGCACGTGTCTAATCCAAAGGTGTTACAAGGAAAACTTGTTGATGCGGAGACGGTTAGACGGGATTTAGATGACGTTCTGAAACGCTTAGACATAAGCACCATAGATGTGGTTACGTTTTCTGGAAGTGGAGAACCCACGTTAAATTTGGAGCTTGGCAAAATCGCGGGCACGGTTAAAGAGAGAATTGGCGACGTTCCATTGGCTGTTCTCACAAACTCGTCACTCTTCTACAAAGAGAAGGTCAGAGAAAACCTCGCTTCCTTCGATATTGTTGTGGCGAAGCTGGACGCAGGTGATAACACAACTTTCCATGCCATCAACAGGCCAGTAGATGTAGCATTAAACGTTAAGACGGTAATGAGTTCCATCGAAAAGGTGAAGCACACTGTAAAGAGCGCTCTGGCTTTGGAGGTTATGCTGTTGCGTTCCGTTGACAATCGAGTAACTAACGTTGAAGGTAAGCCTCTGCAAGCTTTGTTAGATGCGATAATTAAGGTGAACCCTGACCAAGTGCAGCTGGGGGTACCCTATAGACCGCCATCTGAAAGTTTCGTTGAAATTCCGTCTCAGGAAGAAGTAGAACTGGTGTTTGAAGGGCTTGCGAAGCATTTCGAGAGAAACCAGTTGCGAGTCTACGGCTTCTATGATGAGCATGGTAAAGATGTAAGATGGCTTTTCCACAAGTCTTTAGAGCGGGAGGCCATCGAACTTTTAGAAAGGAGGCCCTGCAGCGTTGTTGACGTTTCTAAGTCTTTAGGGATCAGTCTTTCAACTGTAGCTAATCTTCTTGAGAGATTGGTAAGTGAGAATTTGGTTGCTGTTGAAGTTAGGAAAGGTGAAAAATATTATCTAAAAAGGGAAGATTTACGTTCCACGTAGTGAATAGATTTATTTGGTTTCGAGTTTTTTCAGTGCGTTTTCAACGGCGTTTTTGACCTTTGTGCTTGGTTCTGATGAAATCATGGTTATCTTATGGTGCTCAAGCAGTGTTGATGCTCCGGGGCCGAATTCTGGGGCAATTACCACATCAGTTTTTAGATCAACTAATTCCTTGACCACAAGTGGTCCCACTCCGTGGTTGTATGATGCTGCTGGGTTCTCAATGACTTTGACTTTTTGGATTTCCCTGTCTTCAACTTCTATAATTGTGAATGTGCTGGCTCTGCCAAACACTTGTGAAACAACATCTTCTAATCCTTCCTTTTTATTCGTCGCAACGGCGATCTTAATCTTTTTCATTCTAGGGCATCTCTCCTCATTTAATTCGTATAAGTGCGTTTGCACAAATAAAGGGGGTAAGAGTTTAGGTACGACCATCTTTGATGATTGACCTGCGGCTGTCGCATCGCAGCGTTTTATTGGTTAACTCGATGGTTTTAAGGTTCTAGCTGTTGCTTTTTTCCCTGTTCGACTGTTGTCTTTAGCTCTTTGATTCTTGCTTCGATTTCGGTCATTTCTTTTTCAAGGTCTGTTCTTTCTGCTTCTAAGTTTTTTTTATAGTCTTCTAGTGCTGCGCGTTCATCTTCTGGCGATTGGCGTGGTGCGGGGTACATTGGTGGTGGGTAAGCGTATTGCGGTGGTGGATATGCAGGTTGTTGTGGTGGTGGATATGCGGGTGGGTATTGTGGTGGGTAACCCAAAAAGCCTCTGCGGAATCCTCTGCCCCATCCTCTACCGAATCCTCTGCCGCGTCCTCTGCCGAAGCCTCTACCATAGCCCGGTATCGGGTTCATGTATCCAGGAACTGAGTAGCCAGCGCAGTAGCCAGCTGCCCTTCCAGTCATGGGTCCTAAACCCCAGGGTCCTGTTCTATCTCCTCTTGGCATTTTTTTTCTTTCACCTCTATTTTTGTGTTTATGCACATTATTGATTATGAGAGTATGCACAGAAATATATAAGAGTTGCGGCGTTACCATATAGGTGATTGAAATGGCGTGGGGACGTAGGCGCAGACGCGGAAGAAGAGGAAGGTTTCCTAAACCAGTCACTATAGCAAGCCCTCTAAAAGTAGACAGGCTCGTTCCAACTCCCCAAGCAAATCCGCAACCTATCATAATCGAGCCAGCAGAAGTTGAGGCGCTGAGGCTGGTTGACTTGGAGGATCTTTCTCAAGCCGAAGCGGGTGCAAGAATGGGGGTTTCAAGAGGAACGGTGTGGAGATTTCTGCAGAGCGCTAGAAAAAAAATTGCACGGTCCTTGACCGAAGGAAGACCCCTTATTGTTTCAAGCGAAAGGGTATAGTCAGTTTTTAGCTAGTTATTGTTTTTAATAGGTGTAATTCAATACAGTATCTCTGTGGAAAAGATGCTTGTTACAAACAAAGAAATTATGTCAGTTGCTGCCGCTGGAGGTTATGGCGTCGGCGCTTTTAACATAAACAACCTTGAAACAGTGTTAGCTATTGCTGAAGCAACGGTGGAGGAAAAATCGCCAGTCATCGTCGCGGTAACTCCGAGCGCTATCAAATATGGTGGATTAGAATATTTGGCTTCAATAGTGAAAGCCGCGGCGAGAACCGTTCCCCAACCTATGTCCTTACATCTTGACCATGGAAAAGATGTAGAGACCGTGGCTAAGTGTATCAATGTGGGTTTCACTTCGGTGATGATTGATGCGTCTCATCTGAGTTTTGAAGAGAACGTTGCCATGACTAAGACGGTTGTAGGGTTGGCTCATCCGAACGGAGTCGCGGTTGAGGCAGAGCTTGGAAGGCTGGCTGGTGTGGAGGAGTCGACGGTTGAGGAGAAGGATGCGGTGTTGACAGATCCCGATGCGGCTAAAGATTTTGTGGAACGTACAGGGGTGGATGCTTTGGCGGTTGCAATTGGTACTTCGCATGGAGCTTACAAGTTCAAGGGGAAGCCGGAACTGGATTTTGAAAGGTTGAAGGCTATTCGGGAGCGAGTGGATGTTTTACTGGTTTTGCATGGGGCTTCTAGTGTTCCTTCGTGGATAATTGAGAAGGCTACGAAGTATGGAGCAGAATTGGCTGGGGCTAAGGGAATACCTGAGGAGCATATTAAGAAGGCGGTTTCTTTGGGGGTTTCAAAGATTAACATTGACACTGACTTGAGGTTGGCTTTCACTGGTGCGGTCCGCGAGGTCTTGGCTACTTCTCCTAAGCAGTATGATCCGAGGAAGATTTTGGGTCCGGCAAAGGAAGCGATGAAGACGGTTGTTAAGGGTAAGATGCGGTTGTTCGGGAGTTCAGGCAGAGCGCAGTGAAGTTGGAGGAAGAAATGTATGAAGGTTGGAGTTTTAAGCGGGGGAGGGGACGCTCCGGGGATTAATGCTGTTATTAGGGCTGTTGTTAGGAAGGCAATTCAGGAGCATGGCTATGAAACTGTTGGAATTAAAGATGGGTGGCGAGGTTTGGTTGACGGTGATTTTGTTCCTTTAGATTTGAAGGCAACTTCAGGGATGCTTCCTCGCGGGGGGTCTATTCTGGGGACTTCGAGGACTAATCCTTTCAAGCGTGAGGATGGGTGGCGGCGTATTCTGGAGAACGTTGAGAAACATGGGATTGGCGCGGTGGTTGTTATTGGCGGAGATGACACTTTAGGAGTGGCGCATAAGATGTATGAGAAGGGGCTTCCATGTGTGGGTGTTCCCAAGACGATCGATAACGATTTGGCTGCGACTGATTACACTTTTGGTTTTCATACGGCAGTTTCAATTGCGTGTGAAGCTCTTGACAGGCTTCATACTACGGCTGAGGCTCATCATCGGGTGATAATTCTTGAGGTTATGGGTAGGCATACTGGGTGGATTGCGTTGTGGGCTGGGCTTGCTGGGGGTGCGGATGCTATTTTGATTCCTGAGAAGCCTTTTGATGTTGGTAAGGTGTGTGGGTATATTAGGCGGAGACAGAAGCGGGGTAGAAACTTTAGTTTAATTGTTGCTGCTGAGGGTGCGAAGCCTGCGGGGGGTAAGGAGATTGTTTACAGTAGTGGTGTGGACGAGTTTGGGCATGCTAGACTTGGCGGTATTGGATATTATCTTGGGAGGGAGATTGAGAAGAGGATGGGTGTTGAGACGAGGGTTGTGGTTCTTGGGCATATTCAACGCGGGGGGTCTCCTATAGCTTTTGACAGAGTTTTAGCTACTCGATATGGAATTGCAGCCATTGACCTTGTTCATGAAGGAAGGTTTGGGCGGATGGTTGCTCTTCAGGGAAATGAGGTTGTTTCTGTTCCTTTCACGGATGTTGTTGGTAAGCGAAAGACTGTTGATTTAAAGCTTTATGAAATAGCAGAGGTGTTTTTCGGCTAAGACTTTTTCTCTGGGACGTTTGGTGTCAAAACGCTTCAAGTTTGCCTAGGTTCCGACGCATGAACATTCGAAAACCATGTTCTGCTGGTCTAGGAATAACCAGTATATTTAGAGGATTTTATTCGGAATCTAGATGATTTTCACTATTAATTTTCGCATCTTATTTGAAGATAATAACGTTTTAATCGTTTTCCCCCAAAGTAGCTAGTGATTCACATGAAACTTCAATGGAATCCGAAAATCCTTCTAGTAGTCAATGCTATTGGAGCAGCGTTGGCTATTGCTGTAGCTTTATTGATTTTTGAAATAGATGGGATAGTTAATGTTTCACTGTATGGCCATGGTTTGCAGTTCAGCGACGAATGGGCAATACCATATTGGATGTTTTTGCGATTAGCCCTTGGGTTGGTGGGCGGCATTGCGTGCATAAACGTTTTTGCGGTAGTGTATGAGATTCTGGGTCGTAAAATCGTGCCTACCCCGAAGGCTACTATGCCTCGTTTATCTCCTGCCCCTGCAGCTACGTTGAAAAGTGTGCCTAAAGTTGTGAAGGAGAAGAAACTTGTAAGGGAAGATGATGGTATCCAAATTGCTGCCTTACCTATGGTGTGCAACAAGTGTGGAAAGGTTTTCACTCAACCCCTTTGCATGTTTGATTTCAAATCTGGAAAGCCGAGGCTGGTAAACGTTTGTCCCTACTGTAACGCGATACTTGCAGTAACAGGTAACTCGAGATCGGAATGAGAAATCAGTATTGAAAACGAAGATTTCAGAACAGTAGTCTAAGTTCACAAAGCTTATGGGCTTTTCTCTTCGATGAAGATACAGGAAGATGTACTCGTGAAAATCAGCATCAACTTATCTGTAGTTGTCTTGGCTCTGATAGTTATGGCTGTAGCTTCTTTTTTTGTGATGGCTAGCCAAGCGCAGATGGACCAACTGGTTCACGGGGTTTTGTACGATTTTGGATTACGATTCAGCTACCGATGGGCTATGCCCTACTGGGCCAGCTCAGGTATTATCGTCGGTTTGTCTTGGTTCAATATAGTTGCGTCAACCACGCTGGTTTACTACATTTTTAGAAACAAATGTTCACCACGCCCGGAAATCCAGCAGGTTGAGCAAATTGAAGCATTGACTGAACAGTTGGTTGAGCAACATGAAGATCTAGTGGAAATACAGGTTCTTGACCAATATTGTGAGTCCCCAGTGCTTAAGATTAGGAGCTATGATGTGAGGCATCCTCGGGACGTAGTTGATAGTCAGTGTTAGTTCTCGGTTGATTCGTAAGCGAGCTCGATTTGCAGTTTATTTCTCTAGCAATTTATTGTCGCAGAAGGGGCATTTTTTCAGAACTTTGAATTTCGGTAAAGCTTCGTTTACGCTGATGTTGCCGCCGAGTTTGGTTAAGGCGTTTCCGCAAGATTTGCAGACAAAAACTGTTCTTGCTGTTTCGTTCCTTGATTTTTTGTAGGAAAGGTAGCCGATTATAGTAGTGGCAACTATTGCAAAGCAGAGCAGTCCGAGTGCCATTCTAAAGGTTGTCCAGTAAATATTCGCCCAGCCTAAGCTGAATTGAAGCCCGTAATAATATAGTGTATTGTTTACGATCCAGTCTAGCTGTAGTGACAAAATTATGACTATGATTATTGCGCCGTCCACCATTAAGAAGGGGAGGAGTTTGCTTAGTTTCTCAACGTTCACTTCTTCATCTCCTCGTGCAAGCGTATATCGAACCCTTTCGTAAATTAAATTTTTGCATTTTCCTGCGTTTGCAATTGAGAAGCGATATGTAGAATCACCTCATTTAGGGTGTGCGTATTCAAGATGACTTGGCTTTAGGTTCAAAGCGGTTTAAGTGTTGAACAGATACATGCGTGCATGATGGGTGTTCTGTCTAGACAGGATTTAATTCTCTTCTAGTATTTAGTTCTAGAGATAAACTTAATAAAACATCTACATTAATTGTAGAAAAACGTCGTTACACATGGTTGTTGTCGTCCTTGGCCAACGAAGAAGAAAAAGTGTTTACAGTATATGTGCGAGTTGAAGGGAGGGTGACTATTCCTAAAGAGGTTAGGGACGCGCTAAGCCTGAAGAAAGGCGACTTGGTGGAGTGTCGAGTTAGAAGAGTTAGGTGAATTGTGGAATGATTTCGAAGCTGTGCTCATTAAAGAAACGTGATTTAATCATGTTGAGGGTTAAGGCGTTTCGACGCCGTGTGTGGTTTAAGACATTGATTAAGATGGAGCGAGGGCTGATTAACTCAGTCATAGAAGTTGTGGATGATGTCCGCAGCACGTTGCTGGCAAAGGTTCTAACATCGATTGTAAAGAAGCTGTTAACTGCGTTGGAAAGCCGTGTTACGCGTATGATGAGAGAAGTCGGTCAGCCACTCGCTAAAAAAATAAGTCTTATTGCCCAGTCGTGGGGGAACAAATCCGCCAAAGAATGGATGAGTAATAAAGAGTTTATCCAATTTTTAGCGGTGACCACGATGAATACGCCGTCTTTATTTAAGGCATGATGTATGCGGGTGCACAGGACAAAATGCTTAAACTAAAGGTATAGAGGATCAAGGTTTGTTTACTGTTCTTTTAATTGTATTGTCTGCCGTGGTTTATTCTTGGGCACTTTACAACTTACCCGTGTTAATAGTTGGAATTAGAAGTTTCCGTCGTGAGGGAGCTGAGAAGAAATCTTTTGGGCAAAAGGCGGTGTTCGAGAAGAATCTTCCTACGTTCTCAGTTGTTATTCCAGCGAAGAATGAAGAATCTGTTCTTCCTCGGCTGTTAGGTGCTCTCTTAAATCAAAACTATCCAAGAAAAAAAGTTGAAGTAATCGTGGTAGAAGATGGTTCAACTGATGCTACATCAGAAGTTTGTGAGAAGTGTGTGAAGGATTTTGGTGGGCGGTTAAAGATAGTTCGTGGGGGAGATTCCACTGGAAAACCTTCTGCTTTGAATCGAGCATTGAGAATCTCTAGCGGCGATATAATAGCTGTGTTTGACGCAGATAATGTACCCGAACAAGATGCCTTACTTAACGCCGCAAAGCATTTTCAGGATGAGGCAATTGCTGCCCTTCAAGGTAGAACGTTGACGCTTAATTCGGATGTTAACATGCTTACGAAGTTTGTTTCTTATGAGGAAGCTGCGTGGTGTGAGGCATATTTGAGAGGTAGAGATGCTCTAGATCTGTTTGTCCATTTGAAGGGCACTTGTCAATTTATTCGGAGGGGGGTGTTGGAGCGTGTGGGGTGTTGGCGTGAGGAGTATCTTTCAGATGATTTTGAGATGTCTGCTAGGCTTACCTTGAAGGGATATCGAATAAGGTATGCGCCGGATGTTCGGTCTTGGCAGGAAAGCCCTCACAGCTGGGGTCAGATGTTTCGTCAGAGGGTAAGATGGTTTAGGGGGACTATGGAAGTAGCTCTGAATTATGGGCGGCTGATTAGGAAGCCAAGTTTCAAGACTTTGGACGCTGAGGTTACGCTTCTTGCACCCTTTGTATTAATTTTGTCACTTCTAAGTTATTTAGTAGGTCCGATTGCTCTCTGGGGCTTAGATAGGTCGATTCTTCTTGTTATCAGTGCGATTGGGTGGGGTTTGTTGACGGTTTCGATTGTTGCAGGGGCGATTGCGATGTTATACGTCGCAGAACCCAAAAAAACAAGTGACTTGCTCTGGATTCCTTTCATATACGTTTACTGGTCGTTCCATGTTTTCTTGGCAACTTGGGCTTTGATGAGGATAATTTTCAAGGCGCCGAAGGTATGGAGGAAGACTTCAAGAACAGGTGTAGTCACGGTGAATTATTCGTGCATGTGTACGCATTCTCAAGCGTTGGATGATTCGAGTGGTTAATTTGAAGGTTCTTGTGACTGGTGGGGCTGGGTTCATTGGCAGTCACTTGATTGACAAGTTAATTCGGGAAGGTTGTGAAGTAACGGTTCTTGACGATTTGTCTAGTGGTTTATTGGAGAATATTGAAGACCATGTGGCTAAGGATGATGTGGAGTTTGTGGAGGGTAGCATATTGGATGGAAAGGTTGTTGCACGGGCTGTTCACGGGGTTGATGCGGTGGTACATCTGGCGGCGGTAGTCAGTGTTCCTTTTTCGGTTCTAAACCCTGAGCGAACGTATGAGGTTAATGTTTATGGGACGAAGGTTTTGCTGGATCAATGCGTGTCGAATGGGGTAGAGAAGTTTGTTTTTGCTTCTTCGTGTGCGGTTTATGGGGAGGCTTCATATCTTCCTATTGATGAGGTGCATCCGACTGGTCCTCTTTCACCTTACGCTGAGTCAAAGCTTGTGACGGAGCAAATGTGCGTTAAGGATTATGGGAGCAAGTTGGACATGGTAGCTTTGAGGCTGTTTAACGTCTACGGGCAAGGGCAGGCTTATAATGGGTATGCTGGAGTGATTACGGCTTTTGCGAAGTGTCTGGAGGCGAGAGAACCTTTGATAATTTTTGGGGACGGGTTTCAAACAAGAGATTTTATCCACGTTTCGGATGTTGCTAGAGCTGTCTGGTTGACATTAACAAGAGCTGACGCTGGAGGAATTTTTAACATTGCTTCTGGAAGGGCAGTGAGAATTAAGGAGCTTGCAGAGATAATGGCGGACATCACAGATGTTGAGGATTTGCAGGTAGATTTTGAAAAGCCTAGAGAAGGAGATGTACGCCACAGCCATGGGGACTACTCGGAGGCTAGGAGGCTTCTTGGGTATGTACCGGAGAAAGATCTTCGAGAGGGTCTTCAAGAGCTGCTGACTGAAAAGAGAGTTTTGGTTGAGAGGGTCTCTGTCTATTGAGCACTAGTTTTCTGGGAAAAGCTGAGGGTTGGCTTGTCTCCTTTCAGCCTTCGGGGAGAACAGCCTTTTTGTTGGCTTTTTTCTTTGGCTTTGGAGTGAGGTTAATTCCAGAGTTGTTGTCTTATCCGTATCCGATTGGCTTTGACACGATTTATTATGCTTGGAGGATAGAGGAGGGGGTTGTGTGGGTTCATTGGAGCGGAGTTTTCAGTAGCTGGCTCTTGTATGGTCTGTTGGTGCCTGTATATGATATGTTTAGGATCGAGCCGTTTCTTCTGCTAAAGATAGCTATGCCGCTGCTTTTCGGGTTAAATGTGTGCGGCGTATATTATCTGGCGACCAAGGCTTTTAACTGGTCAGCAAGGAAAAGCTTGTTTGCGGCTGGGCTGTTTTCGTTTCAAATTGCTATTCTTGGAATTTCGTGGCACTTTTACAGGAACATGCTGGGGTTAGGAGTTTTACTTTTCACGTTGCCTTGGATTTTAAAGGATAAACTCGACTTGAAAAGCTTGGCGTTGTTTAGTGTCTTGTCGGTTCTGGTGGTTTTCAGTCACGAGTCCGCTTCTGTGCTGTTGTTTGTATCTGTCTTAGGTGTTGCAGCTTCACATCTGCTTAGAGCGAGAGGTCGGACGGCTATGAAAGTTCTTGCGGCCACTTTACCAGCTGCAGGGGTCTTCGTCGCAAGTGTTTTTCCGATAATTTCTCCGAGGTACGGAGTTGTTCGGTCGAATGTTTTGACGATCTTTCAGAGTCAGGGGCATTATTCTGGACTGCTACATTTCTTCACAAACTACCTTAGCGTAGTTGACACTGTTCAGCAATACCCAACTTATCTTGATTTGGCAGCCTCTGTTGCTTCGTTGTTTGCGTTATTGTACGTCGCGATTCTTCCTCTTGCAATTGTGGGTTTTTTCAGACATTCAATGGTGGATGCTTGGGTCATTTTTCTTTGTGTGGGCGCATTTGGTTGCTTGGTGCTGCCTTTTTTCGCTTTGGATTTGTGGAATCGGTGGATGCTTTTGTTGGTGTTTCCGTTGACTTATTATGCGGCTAATGGCTTTGTGAAGGTTTTGCATTCAGCTAAGCCTGTTGCTGTGTCACTTCACCAATTTGGGTCTTTGAGAATTTCTAAGAGGGCGGCTAAGAGGTTGGTGTTGGTTTCTGTGGTCTGCGGCTTCGTTTTTATGACTTCGCCAATGTTTTTTGGCAAGGGCGGGGTTTTTTGCTTGCCCACCACTGTTGTCTATATACCTACAACTATGCTTTCTAATTCAGTTCCCTTATGCGACGTTGATGGTGTTGTTGAGGCGTTTCAGTGGGTAGACAATAGGATGGATGGTGATTCTTGTTTTTTGGCTCATGATGCTTTGTTCAATTGGGCAAGGCTTTCTCTCGATGAGCGGCATACTGTCGTCTTTTTTAAGAATGATGTTTTTGGTGCAGTTAGTTTGGGGGCTGAGCATGGTTATGGTCGTTTTTGGCTTGTGTGGTGGAATGTTGACATTGGCTGGTATGGTTTTAAGGTTCCTCAAGGCTTTAAGGAGGTTTTCAGTGTTGGTAGGATTTCGGTTTTTGAGTATGGGGGCTAGAAGTTATTGGTGACTGTGGAAGAAGTCAAGGATGAATTTGAAAAAGGCGCGGTGTTGGATGAGAAGCCTTTGATTGTTATTGGTATTCCAGCTTATAATGAGGAGAGAAGTATTGCGAAGGTGGTTTTAGATGCTCATAGGTACGCGGATGTTGTTGTGGTTTGTGATGATGGATCTTCAGATATGACAGGTGAGATTGCTGAAAAGCTTGGAGCTACTGTTGTGAGACATGATAAGAATAAGGGATACGGAGCTGCTATGCAGTCACTGTTTAAGGAAACGAAAAGGTTAGATGCGGACGTTTTAGTGACGCTTGATGGTGATGGACAACATGATGCTGACAAAACCCCGTTGATGATTCAACCAATTCTTGACGATAAGGCAGATGTGGTTGTAGGTTCTAGGTTTTTAGACGGGGCACAGAAAAACGGTGACAATGGGCTTCCGTTTTACAGACGGTTGGGCATCAAGGCGATTACCAAGCTGACTACTGCTGCTTCGAAGTTCAATGTCACTGATGCTCAGAATGGTTGTCGGGCGTACAGTAGGACTGCTTTGGAAAAGTTGTCGCTTCTTGAAAACGGGATGGGCGTGAGTGTTGAAGTTTTGCTTAAAGCCAAGGAGCAAGGGCTACGCCTCGTGGAAGTTCCTCTTGAATGCAATTACTCGGGCGTGGAGCAACCTTCCTCGCGCAATCCGGTCAGGCACGGGGCAAGTGTTGTATGGTCTCTTGTGAGGTTGGTTGTAGAGGAAAGACCCCTAGTCTTTCTTGGTGTACCTGGCACCATCATGTTGGCAGTAGGTATGTTCTTTGGAATTTGGATGCTGCAAATCTACTCCGTGGAGCGTCAAATAGTTACGAACATAGCGTTGGCTTCAATGACCTTCACGTTAATGGGGTTCTTTGCCTTGTCCACTGCAATTATGCTGTATGCTATTTTGCGGCTTGCCGAAAAAACCAACGCAAAGCGTGAAGAGTGACTTGGTGCTGGAAATAGAGGTTTGCGAGATACGTGGCTACTGTCCTGTGCATAAGGTTGGGGATAGGATAGTGATTGATGATCCTGAGATAGTTCTGGGAAAGACTGATGCTTTGTGTGTGCACGCGCTTTCTTCGCTGTTGCATTATGTGTTGGTGCTGGAGAAAGGTGCCGATCCTGTTGAGTTGGGGTTGTCGAAGCCTGAAGATAGAGAGCATGCGTATATTCAATGTGTTGATCCTGGTGAGCCTTACACGCGTGGGGGAACGGTGATTTTTAAGTGTCGAAGAATTAAGAGCGAAGAGTCTTAGGAATAGAGAGACTTTGACGAAGTTTAGAGGGCGTGTTGAGTTCAGACATAAAGACAAAATGCTTTCGGATATCTGCGCTTCAAGGGCTGAACGTAGGTTATGATGGATAGGCAGAGTTTCCTAATGCGCACGTATTGGGTTTGCGATTTGAGGCAGTCAGAGAGAGCTGGTCATGCTCCGTTGGCTGTGGAAAATCTAATAGGTTTATTAGTCGGATGTTAACTGATTTATACTGGTGATGTCTGTTGCAGGCAGTTGGGAAAGTTGGAAAGAGGTTAACCTTGTATCCTCCAAAGGAGTTGATGAAGCGCTTGGGCTTACAGGATGGCTACGCCATTGTGTTCCGTGTGGAAGGGGATAGACTTGTCGTCGAGAAGGTTAAAGATCCGTGGACGCTGGCTCTTCAAGCTCGTAAATGGGCTGAGACCACAGTAGAAGAGTTTGAGAGGGAGTCTGAGGAGCTGCAGGAGGAGTACACCTCTGAAGAAGACTAGAGTCGTAGTTGATTCCACGTATATGCTTCCTTCTTTAGGCATATCCGTTAAGGGTCTCGAAGCTG